>JALZVD010000071.1 GCA_023300205.1 Akkermansiaceae bacterium
CTCTTCATCCCTGGTGGTCGCGTAGTCGACACAGACGACTACCCGATGAAAACAGGCCTCAAAGAAATCTCTATGATCCATGACGGTGAATTCATACTCACCGCTAACCAGAATCTCGTCATCGCAAACATCTCTCCGGAGAAACGCAAAGAAATCGAGCCTCTCCTGGAAAAATATGGTCTACTCAAAGCTCTCAGTTCATCAGCGATGAGACTAAACTCTATCGCCTGTGTGGCCCTCCCTACTTGCGCACTCGCACTCACTGAATCAGAGCGCTACCTTCCCCACCTCATCACTGACCTAGAAGAAACTCTAGAAAATTGCGGACTAAGACATGATGCCATCACCATCCGTATGACCGGATGCCCTAACGGTTGCGGCAGACCATTCATCTCAGAAATCGGCTTCGTAGGTAGAAGCCCAGGCAAATACAATGTTTACCTCGGCGGAGGATTCTTCGGTCAGAGACTCAACAAAATCTATAAAGAATCTGTAACATCAGAAGAGATCAAACCACTTCTCACTCCTATCATCGAGCATTATGCTAAAGAGAGAAATGATGGAGAACGCTTCGGTGACTTCGTCATCCGCACAGGATACGTAAAAGCCACTACAGCAGGAAATAACTTCCACGTTGTATAATGACAACAACACCAGACAACCTCACTGCTTTCGCAAAGATGAAAGCGCCCCAGCGCATTCAATGGCTACACCAAGAATACGGATCACGTCTTGTACTTTCTACAAGCTTTGGTCTACAGGCTGCAGTGATGCTAGACCTCGTCTCAAAACACGCTCCTGAAGTCCCGGTAGTATGGATAGATACTGGCTACCTATTCCCAGAAACCTATGAATACGTTGAGCAGCTCAAAGACCTGCTCAATATCAACCTCAAGGAATACCAACCACTCCTAACAGCAGCACGTCAAGAAGCCATCCACGGTAAGCTCTGGGAACAAGGAGTAGATGGAAACGCCAAGTATGGACTCATCAACAAAGTTGAGCCCATGAACCGCGCACTCAGTGAACTCGGAACTGATGTCTGGTTTAGCGGCCTTCGTCGCACTCAGTCCAGCACCCGCGTAGACAGACCGTTTCTAGAACAGCAGAAAAACACCCTCAAGGTCTACCCCATCCTAGATTGGACAGACGCTCAAGTTCAGCAGTACTTCCGCGAGAACAACCTACCAAAACACCCACTTGAATCCCAAGGCTATCAAACTATGGGCGACTGGCACAGTACCTGCCCAGTAGAAGAAGGCGCTTCAGCAGAAGACTCTCGCTACGGTGGAAATAAATACGAATGTGGTCTCCATCTCGATTCAGGCGCCTCCGATTTCCAAATCTAACAGCCACCGAGAACTAGGCATCTATCTTTCGGTAAGCAGCAAGTAGAGCATCCAGCCCTTCTTTACCTTTACCCTTCACCCCATGCTCTAATCCGATAACTCCGACATACCCTTTCTCACGGAGCCACTTAGTAACCGCTATATAATCTAACTTTCCCGTCCCTGGCTCTTTACGCCCTGGACTATCACCATACTGAACGTAGGCGACTTCATCCCACACAGCCTCAGCATTCTCTATAAGTTTATCGCCAAGACCCATCTCTCCCTCATGATAAAAATCAGCTAGTAATTTACAAGACTTACGGTTCACCTTTTTACAAAGTAAATGTCCATGCGCAAAGGTCTGCAGCAAAGGCTCCCCCTTCATCATCGGATGAGAAATAGGCTCGTTGCATAGGATAATGCCATGCTCTTCAACCATATCACAGTGTCCCTTCACTGTATCTGCCACTTTAACAATCTGCTCATCCCGCGGCATCGCATTCCTATTCCCAGGAACGTAGGTCATCGTCGTATGACCACTCACTTTACTAAGCTCTATCCCTAGTTTTAAATCAGCATCAATGACCGCTTTCTGCTCGTCCGTCATAGCTGAAAAATCGTATCCTTTGCCCACAGTGATCACAGACACACCCATTTCCATCTTTTTATCCTTACAAAACTCACCCACTACATCCCAAATCTTACGGTCTTTTTTAGCCAAAAAATTATCCTCCCAAGCTCGAAACCCCTGATCATAAGCAAACTGCATCTGATCTTTATAGTCTCTACTACCAGAAGCTAACATCCCAGGATGCGGAGCAAAACGTGCCTTAAATAATGTCTCTTTCTCTGAATCATCGACGGCTTCTTCGAGCCCCCTAGCTAGATTAGAAATAATCGTAGAGCTCGCAAGAGCACCAACTATCGTTGATTTAGTAAATTTTCTTCGGTTCATAGATTTAAATAGTAAAAGTGAATGCTATGATAACTACCATAAGTTCTCACCCGTAAAAACCCTTAATATTCTGAGAGTTCATCAAACTATAATAATCACCAAATCAACATTCATAGAATAAGAAAAAGCCCGAGCCACATTCGTGGTCTCGGGCTTAAAAATGTTACTTACCTTGAAGTTCGCTTGCTGCTTACTCGCCTCCGAGAAGCTTAGCTAACTCATCATCAATATCTCCAAGTGGGCTTGCTGCATCTTCTGATGAAGTATCAGCTGCTCCCTCTTCACCTTCAGGAGCTTCCTCCACAACGGGAGCAGGCTCTTCTACTGTGAACTCAAAGCGGCTCTCCTTATGCTGTGGGAATCCAGTTCCTGCAGGAATGAGGTGACCCATGATGACATTCTCCTTGAAGCCTTGAAGCATGTCAACTCTTCCCAATGTAGCTGCCTCTGTAAGAACACGTGTCGTATCCTGGAAGGAGGCGGCTGAGATAAATGAGTCTGTCTCAAGTGAGGCTTTCGTGATTCCAAGTAGCACTGGCTCACCTTCAGCTGCCTGCCCACCTTGCTCAGCCACCTTACGGTTCGCTTTCACAAAGGCAGTACGGTCAACTTGGTCTCCCCAGAGGAATTCCGTATCTCCTGGCTCAGTGATCTTCACTTTACGAAGCATCTGACGAATAATGATCTCAATATGCTTGTCATTGATCTCAACACCCTGGACTCGGTAAACTTCCTGCACCTCGTTAACAAGGTGCTCCTGAAGAACCTGAGTTCCACATGCTTCGAGTAAATCTTCCGGTGAGATCGCGCCTTCAGTGATCAAATCACCAGATGTTAAACTCTCTCCTTCAGTCACAATGATGTGCTTGTTCATAGGCACTAGATGGTCAGCTGACTCACCGCTTTCAGCAGTGACAATGACTTTCTTTTTACCACGAACATTTGCACCGAATGATACCGTTCCATCTAGCTTAGAAATAACTGCTGAATCCTTAGGCTTACGTGCTTCGAAAAGCTCCGCAATTCTTGGAAGACCACCAGTAATGTCCTTGTTCTTAGCTACCTTACGCGGAGTTCTCGCCAGCATGGTTCCTCCACCGACTTTCTGCTTCTCTTTCACAGACATGTGAGCACCAACTGGGATCGAGTAAGATGAGAGAACCTCACCTGACTTAGGATCTACAATGACTACTTGCGGGTGAAGATCTTCCTTGTGCTCAGTGACAACCATTCCTTTATTACCTTGCTCGTTTTTCTCAGTAGCTACAGTAATACCGGCGATCATATCGCGGAATTCTACCTTACCAGCCTGTGATGTCAGAATAGGAACGTTATATGGATCCCAAGATACAAACTTAGCACCTTTCTTCACTTTACCGCCGTCTTCAATAGTCATAACAGCACCGATGACGAGGTTGTGAGATTCGATCTCTAGTCCAGCTTTGTCTTGGATAGAAACGGAACCATTCTTGTTTAGAACAACATAGTTACCGTCTGCATCTTGCACGGTGCGGAGGTCTTTATAGACTACTTTACCTGCATTCTTCGAGACGATTTCTGGTGTCTTAGCAGCATGACTAACACCACCACCAATGTGGAAGGTTCTCATCGTGAGCTGAGTTCCAGGCTCACCAATTGATTGAGCAGCGACAATTCCTACAGCTTCACCCTGCTGGGCGATCTTGTTGGAAGCAAGGTTGAGACCATAACAGTGTGCACATGTTCCTGTCTCTGCCTCACAAGTGAGGACGGAGCGGATCCGGAGATGGGTGCGACCGATAGTTTCAACAGCGTTGGATTGCTCCTCGGTGATGATGTCGTTTACCTTGATAATCACTTCCTTAGTAACTGGATCGGTGACTTCCTCACATGAGGTGCGACCATAAATACGCATTGGCAATGTTGCCACTTCGTCGTCACCATCATAGATCGGCGCTACTGTGATTCCATTGACAGTTCCACAATCCGACTGATGAATGATCACGTCTTGTGAAACATCTACTAGCTTACGAGTCATATAACCAGAGTCAGCAGTCTTCAGAGCTGTATCAGCGAGTCCCTTACGAGCTCCGTGAGTAGCAATGAAGTATTCCAGAACGGATAGACCTTCACGGAAGTTCGAGATGATCGGACGTTCAATGATTTCACCAGATGGCTTAGCCATGAGTCCACGCATTCCTGAGAGCTGCTTGATCTGTGCCTTATTACCACGGGCACCAGAGTCAACCATCATGAAGAGCGGGTTAGCTAGTTTGGTTCCATCATTATGCTCCAGCTTACGGTAGAGTGCGTTCGCGATGTTATCCGTAGCGTGAGTCCAAACGTCCACTACTTTCTGGTAGCGCTCGTTGTTGGTCACCACACCATTAGCGTAGAGTCCCTCCACTTTCTCGATCTCTGAGTATGCTTTTTTGAGCTCTTCAGGCTTCTCTTCTGGAATTACCATGTCAACTAGACCAATAGATATTCCAGAGCGAGTAGCTTCTGTGAATCCGAGTGTCTTGAGTGCATCTAGCGCCAGAACTGTCTCGTCTTTACCTGATACACCATAACAACGCCAGATGACGTCACCGATCTGCTTCTTGCCAACTGTGAAGTTCATGAAGCCTAGCCCTGATGGCCAGATTTCGTTGAACCGAACTCGGCCTGGAGTCGTTTCGATGATCTTAAGCTCCTTGTTACCGAAGTATGACTCCTTCTGGTAATCCGGGTTACGCACACGGATGAGGTCATGATACTTCACCTTACGAGATGCAATGGCAAATTCAACTTCCGTTGTGCTTTCGAACAATGGACGGTGATCTTCCTTCTGCTCCTCTATCTCCTTAGCTGGGCGCTGACGGAGGTAAGTGAGGTAGTAAGTTCCAAGAATAATATCCTGTGATGGAGTAGTGATCGGCTTACCAGATGATGGTGAGAAGATGTTATTAGGCGCTAACAATAGCTGGCGACACTCCATCTGTGCCTCAATAGATAGAGGAACGTGAACAGCCATTTGGTCACCATCGAAGTCAGCATTATATGCAGTACAAACGAGTGGATGAACACGGATCGCTTCTCCCTCAATAAGCACTGGCTCAAAGGCCTGGATAGACAATCTGTGCAAAGTAGGCGCACGGTTCAACATCACTGGGTGACCTTTTGTCACTTCAGCGAGAATATCCCAGACCTCAGTCGTCTTACGGTCGATCATCTTCTTAGCAGAACGAACTGTGTGGCAGTAACCTAGCTCCTTAAGTCTGCGGATGATGAATGGCTCGAAGAGTGTCAATGCCATCTTCTTAGGAAGACCACACTGGCTCAACTTAAGCTCAGGACCAACAACGATCACAGAACGACCAGAGTAATCAACACGCTTTCCAAGAAGGTTCTGACGGAAACGGCCACCCTTACCTTTAAGCATATCTGAGAGTGACTTAAGCGCTCTGTTACCAGCACCTGTTACAGCTCTTCCATGACGTCCATTATCGAAAAGAGCATCAACCGCTTCCTGAAGCATGCGCTTCTCGTTACGGATGATAACTTCTGGAGTCTTTAACTGGAGAAGATTCAGAAGACGGTTGTTACGGTTGATCACACGACGGTATAAGTCATTAAGATCAGATGTAGCAAAACGCCCACCTTCAAGAGGCACAAGTGGTCTAAGGTCTGGCGGGATCACAGGAAGCGTGTTCATGATCATCCACTCAGGACGCGTCTTAGACTGAAGGAATCCCTGTGTCAGCTTGAGACGCTTCGCAAGCTTCTTCATTGTCTGCTTAGACTTAGTATTCTCCATGTCTTCCTCTAGCTGCTCAAGAAGCTTAGCAAGGTCGATCTGACCAAGAAGATCCTGAAGAGCCTCTGCACCCATCGCTGCGCGGAATGAATCCTCGCCGTAGTCGTCCTCAGCATCGCGGAGTTCAGTTTCTGTAAGAAGCTGACCGTGCTCAAGCGGGCTATCACCTGGCTCAGTTACGATATAATCTTCATAGTAAATGACGCGCTCAAGGTGACGGGCACTCATGTCGAGCATCAGACCTATTCTTGATGGCATACACTTGTAGAACCAGATGTGAGTAACAGGAACTGCTAGCTCAATGTGGCCCATGCGCTCACGACGGACACGGGATAGTGTCACCTCTACACCACAGCGGTCACAGATGACGCCCTTGTGCTTCACTCGCTTGTATTTTCCGCAAGTACACTCCCAGTCACGGGATGGACCGAAGATTCTCTCACAGAAAAGACCACCCTTCTCAGGCTTGAAGGTTCTGTAGTTTATTGTTTCAGGGTTTTTGACCTCACCCTTAGACCATCCACGGATGATTTCTGGATTCGCAACAGTAATTGCTACGTGATCAAAAGATTCTGGTTTGTCGTCTACTCCGAAGAGCTCGCGTAAATTTGTTTCAACACTCATGTGATTGTGATTAGTTATTTGTTATAAGTTAATTAGTAATTGAGAGCGACTCTCGCCGCTCTCTAGTTATGTGTTGATTTTAGAGAGTTAGATCGTCGAGGTTGAAATCTTCGTTATCGATCTTGCTCTGAGCTTCATTCTTGGCACTGAGTCCCTTACCTGGTTTTACATCTAGGCCAAGTGACTGCATTTCCTTCATGAGAACGTTGAATGACTCTGGAGTTCCAGCTTCCAAGTTGTTATCGCCTTTGACGATAGCCTCATAGATTCTAGTTCTTCCTTGGACGTCATCAGACTTAACAGTGAGCATTTCCTGAAGTGTGTATGCTGCACCGTATGCTTCTAGTGCCCAAACCTCCATCTCACC
>JALZVD010000072.1 GCA_023300205.1 Akkermansiaceae bacterium
CCCTAAGCCTCTCTGGATAGTTCACTGGAAACGCCCAGAACTCACTATCTTTTGATTTAGTCAGCCCCCTATCAGCCGCCTTCGGGATACTAGCACTCAAAAGTATGTCTGAGCTCACCCATGGATCACGGTGAAAATAACCATGCCCCAGTAAGTTGCCATAAACCCCTTGAGGCTCGGTCACATCAATCATCTCTAGATTCTTCGCTTGCTTAAGCGCAGCCTTCTCCCAGTCAGTAAATCGCCCAATCGCACTCCCTAAGCGATTCGTCCCAAACAACTTACCAGAGATCAATAACGCTCTATCCTTAGGATATGAATAAACACTCACACTCTTAGACATCTCAAAGAATCGATCAAACACAGCATTCATAAAGCGCATCGAATCCATGTCTGGCGCAGCTAACACCACCTGGCTAATTCTAAACTTCTCATGCAGCTCTCTAGGACTCAGACCTCTATTCAGCAACCTCAAGTCTTTCAGCGCATTGACCACTATAGGATTACCCGCACTATGAGCAATAATTCTCACTGTATCAGCACCCGTGAGCCTTGCTACCCTACTAATAAAACTGCGGAACATTCGTGTACTATGCTCAGCATTTCCCTTATCTTTAAAATAACCCAGCACCTTTCCTGCTGAAGGCCACTCGTAATTAACCACAGCACCCTGCCTCCCTCCATAATGATACAACTCTCCCAGCAACTCAGTATTCTCTACTAAATTCGTGTTATAACCATGCACAAAAACAGTAAGCTCTTTCCGCTTACTCTTAGCCATTTCTCTAGAAATCGCTTTCAGCCATTCATTACTCATCATCTCCCTCTTCTTTTCTGCAACAGAAGAAAACGGTGTGATATCCGGACTAGCAAACATCCTGAGACTCTCCATTTTTACACGTGTTTTCTTTTTATCCGTTATCGTCAACGTCTCATTTAGAACAACATCTGCAGAAGTGTTCCCACCTATCGAAACCTGAGCCAGAGCCAGATAAGGAACCAGTTCCTTACTACGCTTATTCCCAAAGGGATCCACCCTACCCCCATCTATATCTAAATTTCTACTACTACAGATAAAAACCGGCACCATCTTAGTTAAATCTGTTTTCCTAATCTCCACTACATCGCTATACTTACCATAAGCTAGTGACAGCGGCGTTGGAGCCAACACCGTCTTACCAGGGTCAGCAAACGGAGAGCAACTCATACCAGCAAAGGCAGCAAATAAAGCAGCAAACTTACACATGAGTTTTTTTATCATCCATAGAAATCCTAAAACACTCACTCTCTTCTAACAACAAAAAAGGGAAGTCTCACTAGAGACCCCCCTTAATAAATAATGCTTTAATTGATAACCTTAAGTAAGCAGCTGATAACTACTCGTCTCCACTCTCTTCTTCAGCTTCGTCCTTCTTATACTTACCTTTCTTGCAGTCACCCTTTTTGCCTTTACAATCACCACCTTTAGCTCCGTGCTGCCTAAATGGACGGTTCTCTTTTAGCCAGTCACCTGCCTGCTTACGCTCTTCCCCTTCTAACTCTCCGCTATTATCAGCATCAAAGTTATCAAGTAGATCCTGCTTCTCAGATTCTCTAGCCTCTTTACGTTCATCTTCTGATAACTTGCCATCACCGTCATTATCATACTTTCTTAGCATCTCAGCTTTGAAGACTTCATAAGCTGCTTTACGCTCCTCTTTCACAACTTCCTTTTCCTCATCAGAAAGCTCACCATCACCATCAGTATCATACTCCTCCATGAATTCAGCCTTCATCTCTTCATGCCTAGCCTTCATTTCTATATACCTAGCTTTCATCCCCTCTTTAGCGGCTTTCTTCTCTTCGTCTGAGAGCTCACCGTCACCATCAGCGTCGTATTTCTCGAGAAGCTTCTTTTTCATCTCTTCTCCACCTTTACGTCCGTGACCTTTGTGACCAGGTCCTTTACGCCCTTCACCACGTTTACCTTTACTGAATTTCTCACGGAATGCTTTTTTCTCGGCATCTGAAACTTCGCCATCTCCATCAGTGTCCAGCTTCTCCTTCATCTTCTCCATCCAAGCTGCTTTAGCCTCTGTTTTCTCCTCGTCAGAAAGTGTTCCGTCACCATCGGTATCGTACTTCTCCATCATCTCCTTACGGTGATCTCCACCGCGTGAAACTCTATCATCACCTGGCTTAGCCATAGTGAACCCTGAAAACCCAAATAGGGCTAATGACATTGTAATTACTAATGTTTTATTCATAATATATATAGTTAGTTTCTTCTTAATGAAAAGAACGCTTCGCTCTTATAGGACTATAAACACACCATATCATTGATAGTTGCTCTTTTTTAGTAATTTTTATTTTTCAGCTTTCAAACTAATAAAAAAATTATCTTAATAGATTATATATATAATTGAAACCCTTCATCTTATCTATGAGCATCCACGTAAAATCTACACCAGAAGCAGAAGCCCGCCTTGTAGCCCAAAAGCGTAACACCTCAATAACAGCAGTAATGATCGCTCTTCTTATCAGCGCTCTTATCATCTCTATATTATGGCTGATCTCTATTTCAGGACTATTAAAAAACACCAATGAGCTCGTCACCTATAGCGCTGCTAACGTATCTGCAGATAAACCAGTCAAGCCAGAGATGACAAATCAAGTCATGAAGAAGCCAAGCTCACCATCGAGTAGTATGTCAAAAGTGATCACATCCAGCACACCATCACCCACTGCCATTCCCGTTCCTGACATCGTGACAGCTGAACCCTCAATTGACTTTGGAAGTGGTGATGACTTTGGAGATGGATGGGGAAATGGTAATGGAAATGGA
>JALZVD010000073.1 GCA_023300205.1 Akkermansiaceae bacterium
CTCCGTGAGCGCGCGCTCCCCTTCCTCCGTGAAACCGTTCAGTTCTATAAAGATTTCTTCACCATCGATGAAGAAGGCTACTATCTGAGCTCCCCCTCTAACTCACCAGAAAATACTCCGGGCAACTACTATGACGGTAAAGGCATGGGCCAAGCAATGGAAACCACCATGAATGCCACCATGGACTTTGCCCTAGCTAAGGAAGCCATCACCCATCTCATCGAAGGATCAGAAATCTTAGAGATTAACCATTCTGACATCCCTCAATGGAAACAAATGTTAAAGCGCATCCGCCCCTATCAGATCAATGAAGAAGGTGCCGTTAAAGAATGGATGCATCCGTTCTTTGAAGATAACTACCACCATCGTCACCAATCTCATATTTACCCACTATTCCCTGGTAGAGAAATCAATAGAGACGACACACCAGAGCTCTTTTCCGCATTTGAAACTGCTATTGATAAGCGACATGTAGTAGGCCTCAGTGAGCAAACTGGCTGGTCACTCGTACACATGGCCAATGTCTACTCACGCTTACTCAATGGAGATCAAGCACTAGACTGCCTCAGCCTTATCGCGCGATCATGCGTGAAGAACAACTTCTACACCACTCATAATGACTGGAGAGAAATGGGTATAGGCGTGAAAATGGAATGGGCTCCATTCCAGATAGACGCCAACATGGGCTGGACTGCCGCAGTTCAACAAATGCTAATGCACTCCCGCCCAGGTCTCGTCGCCGTTCTCCCAGCACTACCTAGCCATTGGCAAAAAGGCTCAGTGAAAGGACTCATGACTAGAGGTAATATCCGTATCAATATCACATGGGATATCAGCGCTGGGATAATCTCGGTGGATCTCACCTCGATTGCTCGTGACCAAGAAATCACCCTCAGGTCACATCCTGTGACTGAGAGAAAAATCGCAGTAACGTTAACAGCTGACACCCCACAAACGATCTCCATAAATCTCAACGAATAATCCTGATTTCAAACCCAATATCCGTATCAAATAAAAACCTCGTCCTCCGATTTAAAAAATCGCACACTCTCCAATAAACCCACACACAAAATAGATACATGTTGCATTGGATAGACTGGACAGTAATTGGAGCCTTTATGCTCGGAATGGTAGGAGTAGGAATTTACTTCAGTAAAAAAGCAGGCTCAAACGTAGACTCTTTCTTCGTCTCAGGCAGATCACTTAAGTGGTATGTAGCTGGAGCCTCCATGATAGCCACTAGTTTCGCCGCAGACACTCCTCTCTGGGTAAGTGCCGCAGTGCGTGAGTTTGGTATCCAAGCCGCCTGGTCTTACTGGGCTCCACTCATTGGTTCCGCTCTTGGAGTAGTTTTATTCTCCCGTATGTGGAGACGCTCTGGTGTGACTACCGACAACGAGATCCTAGAACTCCGGTATGATGGAAATGCAGCTAAAGCCTTACGTGGCATCACTGCTGGCGCCATGACTCTCCTTTTCTGTCCACTCATTATAGGTTGGGTATCTAAAGCCATGGTAACCATTTCTCAAGAAACAATGGGGCTCAATGGCTTACCAGGCATCGAGTTACTAGGTATGGAATTCACCCCTGAGCTCATCGCAACCTTTATCGTCATGACCTGTGCTCTACTACTCTGTGCATTTAGCGGTCTCTACGGCGTAGTCTACACAGACTTCATTCAGTTCATCGTCGCTACTGCTGGAACCTTCATTCTAGCAGGGTTAGCCATCAAAGAAGTAGGTGGCTTCGCTTCTCTCTATGAACAACTCTCAAATCATGAAACATGGCAGGGTAAAGACTTCAACTTCGTTCCCAATGTCCATACAGAGATAAAAGACGGACCCACTCCTGGATCTATGTCCATCTGGAATATCATCGGATTCTTCGGTCTACTCTGGTGGGGTGTAGCCTTATCAGGAGGTTACCAAGCACAACGTATTCTGGCCTGTAAGGATGCCAACCACGCTTCTAATGCGATGCTTACTCACACCATCGTATACTACGCTATTATCTCATTCCCGTGGATCCTAGTCGCTCTAGCATCGATCATCCTCATCCCAGATCTAGAAGGAGCATCACAAGACTCGGCTTACCCTAAAATGATCATGAAAGTCCTACCGATAGGACTCTGCGGCATGATGGTCGCAGCCATGATAGCCGCCTTCATTTCCACCATGAGTACCCTCTTTAACTGGGGTTCTAGTTACATTGTTAACGATCTTTACCGTCGCTTCATGAACCGTAAAGCAAGTGACAAACATTACGTGACTGTAGCACGTCTAGTCACAGTAGGCATCGCCATCTTAGGAGGTATTATTAGTTACCACTCAAACAACATCATAGAACTACTCATGATATTCTGGGTAGCTGGTAGTGGACTTGCGGCACTCGGAGTCATCCGTTGGCTCTGGTGGAGAGTGAATGCAATCGGTGAACTCTCTGGCTTCGTCGCCACATTCCTATTCGTCATCATTCTACTTAAGGGCCATACGCCATTTACTAGCCCAGATAACTATAAGCTCAAGACCGTCACAGTTCAAACTCAAGAGCAACTTCCAACAGCAGGTAAAAGTGAATTCATCATCGCCAAGGTATTACAGCCAGTCAGATCAATAGAAGAAAAAGAGACGGCAGCAAAAGCAGCAAAGCTCTCTATTGAAGAACTCAAACCGCTTGCTGCAAACCAACTCTACATCAGAATCTTTGATCCGAA
>JALZVD010000074.1 GCA_023300205.1 Akkermansiaceae bacterium
TGATTGTTTTATTCCTGACGACCTAACCTCGTATTCAACAGCACGATTGTCAAGCCCACCATGTCTTAAATATTGAGAAAAAAATGAATATTCCTCAGTAAATCTATACACCGTAGTGATGAAAAAAGCGGGACCAGTTCACCAATCCCGCTTTAAAAATACTTGTAAGCTATTAAGCTAATATAGATTAGCCTTGCTTATCAAACCAGCGAGAGACATATGTCTGCCCACCAAGTCCAATTGCGATAGCTCCACCGATTCCAACTGCAACACCCACTGCATAAAGAGCAATAGTGTAAGGAAGTGATGTAAGATCAGTTGCGATCCCTGTGCGGTTAAGAGCAATCACTGAAGTGAAGATAACAATCGCATACTTAGCAACAGTTGCTAAGCGAGCGTTTCCTCCAACAAGATTGTCGTAAGCAAAACGTGAAGCAACCACACCAACCGTAAGGATGATAAGAGCTAGAAGAACATTGAAGTATCCTGTGTAAAGACCTTCAGATGCCTTAGAAAGGATCTCAACATCAAGAACGTTGATTGCAGAAGTAAGTGTAAGAACCACTACTGAAATCATTACCACTGTTCCTGCTATTGCTGAGATAGAACGTGAACCTGTAGTAGGCACATTCATTCCAATCTTAGCTGGGAAAGAATTCACATTAGTTGCTTCTAGAAGGTTAGTAACAAGACGCTTAGCAATACTACCGATAAGCCCACCAATCATGATGAGCACAGCTGCTGCCAAAAGATTTGGAACAACATCAGTGATTGATTTTACAATCCCCTTAATAGGAACTGAAATAGCATCTATCTTAAGCACATCAAGAACTGCCGGTGCACAGAGAAGTAGAATGAACGCATAGACTACTGTCACAAGTGAATTACTCACAGGTGCAGTTCCAGTTGCTGATCCAAGTCTCTCATCGAGCTTAGATGCCACTAGGATATCACCGAGAAGCTTCTTAATAAGTCCCGCAATAAGAACGATCACATAAGCAAGAACACCCGCTACGATCAGATTTGGAATGAAATCCAAAATCTTTGTGAACATCTCGCTAAGTGGCTTACTTACCACATCGAGCTTAGCTGCTCCGAGCGCAAAGATGAGAATAAAAAGCATCAGAATCGCCTTTACAAAACTCACTATCCCACCTGTTACATTAGTGTCTTGACCAAATTTGGCAGCTATCTTGTCATCAATGCTGGTCTTAGAGAGAGCTTTCTCAACTAATTTACCTACACCTTTAACGATAAATTTACCGACCCATAGAATCAAAATAAGTAGCAAAATACCCCCAAAGACTCCTAGTCCTGAGAATAAACCTTGTACTGCCCCGATCCACTTTTGTATTGTATCCGGGAGTGAACTCGCCAGAAACATCATTGTGTTATTCATATGTTTATTTTTCCGTTGTATTAGTAATTACGAACCAAAGTTAAGAATGAGTTGATATCAACTGCTTCCTTCTATACTTTCGTGTTCATGACTTTAGATAGTCAGGAACTCAAAAATTGTCACACTTATTATAACTATTTTTACGTCACACCCTATCTTTCATGTCACTCAAAGACTTACACAAAAAAACAGCTCAAATAATCACTGATTTATCAGACAGATCTGAACAAAAATCCACATACACATACGCTCAACTCTTTATCGATGCACACCTGGATCAAATCAAAAGTAATGCGGCTTACAGAAATTTCTCCTCGCTTTCAAAAACAACAGAAATCATCACGACCAAAGACCTCCCAGCCATTCCCACTGATGCATTCAAGCTAGAACAACGCCTTAACCCCTCCTCCCTCACCCCAGAAGAAATAAAAACCACCTTCCTAACTTCCGGAACCACCACTGAAACCAAAGGCAAACACCACTTCTCAACCACCTCCACCTACGAGACATCCATCTTAAGTAGTTGGAAATACTGCAACCTCCCCAAACTCAACCAAACATTCATCCTCACCCCCTCCCCAACTGAAGCTCCCCACTCATCGCTCAGTCATATGATGGGAACCATTAAAAAAGAGCTCACCCCCTCAGCCAAATTCATCCTCAGTCACGGCCAGCTAGACCATCAGCACATCATCGAATGCGCTAAAAACGGCACCCCCGTCACGCTTCTAGGAACAGCCCTCGCGTTCCTACAGCTATTTGAAATACTAGCAAACCTCCCCTCATTCACACTCCCTCCCGGCAGCTGGGCTCTTGAAACAGGAGGCTATAAAGGCACTGATAAATCACTCACCAAAGAACAACTCTATCAACTCTTCCAAACTCACCTAGCCATCCCCCCTGACCAAATCTGGAATGAATACTCCATGACAGAACTCAGTAGCCAATTTTACACCAAAGGAATCGGTAATCCACACACAGCCCCACCCTGGACCTACATTAAAGTCATCGACCCTGAAACCAACCTCCACGTCAAACCTGGCCAGACAGGCTACCTCATCATCTATGACCTCGCAAATGTAGACTCCGTTATCGGAATTCGCACTCAAGACCTAGCCGTTTACCATACTCCTCATAGCTTCACCCTCATAAGCAGAGACCCGTCAGCACTCCCACGAGGTTGCTCAAGATCTCTATAACTCACCCTTATTGAGACAACAGGACAACAAACTTAGAATTATTCTAAATAAGACTTGATTCGTCATTCAGCGTGACTACATTTCCACCAAGATGAAAGTCACAGATCAACAACTTCAAGTCCCCGGACTGCGTATGACCATGCAGCGCAAAGAAGTATACCGTGCTCTCATGGAAAACCAAGACCACCCATCCGCTAGCGAGCTGTTTGAATTCATGCAGAACTCAGTGCACCCCATGTCGCTAGCCACCGTATATAACTGCCTAGAAGCCCTCGTTGAACACGGAGCAGTCAAACAAGTCAATATTGACCGCGAACCCACTAGATACTGCCAGAACTCCATCCCTCACGGGCACTTTCACGATCAAACCTCGGGCACCATCCATGACATCAATTTCAAACAAGGAGCTCAACTCTCTGACCTCCTAGACCTTCCCCCAGGAACTCAAATTTCCAACCTAGAAATTACTCTAAAAGGAACCATCCCATCTTAAAACAAAACAATCTAACTAATAACAAACAACAAGTAATCAATAACATGTCTATCATCATCAAAGACCTTCACGCAAAAATCGGCGACACTGAAATCCTTAAAGGAGTCAACTTAGAAATCCCTAAAGGAGAAGTTCACGCCATCATGGGAATCAACGGTTCAGGTAAATCAACACTCTCTAAAGTAATTGCTGGTCACGACGACTACGAAGTCACCAGCGGCAGCATAGAAATGGACGGTCAAGACATACTCGAACTAGACATAGACGAGCGCTCACGCGAAGGCATCTTCCTCGCCTTCCAATACCCCATGGAAATCCCAGGCGTATCTAACGCTAACTTCATCCGTGCAGCACTCAACGCCCGCCTTCCTGAAGGTGAAGAACTAGACGCAGTCGCTTACTACAAAGATCTCTACTCTAAAATGGACGGCCTAGAAATGGATCGTAAATTCACAGCGCGTGCAGTAAACGAAGGCTTCTCAGGTGGTGAGAAAAAGCGTAACGAAATCCTACAAATGGCAATGCTTGAGCCTAAATACTGCATCCTAGATGAAACCGACTCAGGCCTCGACATCGATGCCCTCAAGATCGTCTCCAAAGGAGTAAACTCACTCCGCACAGAAGACCGTGGATTCCTCATCATCACTCACTACCAACGCCTCCTTAACTACATCAAGCCAGACGTAGTCCACGTTATGTATGACGGCCAGATCATCAAATCAGGCGGCCCAGAACTAGCTCTAGAACTAGAAGAAAAAGGCTACGACCACCTCAAGCCTGTCCCTGCTAAAGCCTAACCAACATCTAACTCACCCACATCATGGAAATCGAAGACATTTCACCCATCTCTGCTGCCCCAGAAATTGATCAAGAAACCGCAGACGCCATCGCCATCGATGAGCGCTCTAAAGGGGACTTCAAGTATCCGGAAGACCACAAATACGATGCCGGAGTTGGCCTCACAGAAGACACCATTCGCTACATATCCAAGGTAAAAAAAGAAAAAGACTGGATACTCGAATTCCG
>JALZVD010000075.1 GCA_023300205.1 Akkermansiaceae bacterium
TTCATCAAACAGCTAGATGACACAAAAGCTACACTCGCCGCCACGGCTGAAGCCGAGGCCAAGATTGCCGTCATTAAGAAAGAACTCACAGAGCAGATCGGAACCATCCCTAAGATTGATGCCAACCAGCCACCCCCTGCAGAACTTGTTCCCGTAAAAGGTAAAGAATTCATCAAAATCACCAGTGACCGCCTCATGTTCGATGCCAAAAAAGGTATCTTCGTATACTATGGCAATGTCAAAATCACCCACCCAAAATACTCCTTCACCTGTGAAGGCGAACTAAAAATTATTCTCAGTGAAGCCGCCACAGCAAAGAAACTAAAAGCGGAAGACAAAGCCAAACTTAAACCCAATGACCTCTTTGACGATCTCAGCCAGATCATCGCCACCAATAACGTCATAGTCATAGCAAAAGACAACAAAGGCAGACCAGTTACAGCAGTCACACAAAATCTAAATTTCAACAAGGCCACTGGTAACATCATTCTCAAAGGAAAAGGCTCACGCATCACCACTCCAGATGGTCAGCTAAAAGTAATCACACAAAATGGCTACCTCATATTAGACCAAGACATGAACGCATCCGGTGTAGGAACTGCAACTAACTTCGTCCTCCCAGGTAACGCTAAAAAGCCATAAAAAAATTCTAACAACAACATGCCAACGGCAACAACGAACAACTCTCAAGCAGGCCAAGATACACCGTCCAAACGCAAAGCAACTAGGTTCCTTCTAGGATCACAGAACTTGCTTAAAACCTACGGAGGCAGAGCCGTCGTCAGCGGAGTAAGCATCACCGTCGGACAAGGTGAAATCGTAGGCCTACTCGGCCCAAATGGTGCAGGTAAAACCACCACCTTCTACATGATCGCTGGACTCGTCCCACCAAATGAAGGAGCAGTCACCTTTGGAGGAAATGATATCACCGAGCTCCCCATGCACAAACGCGCTAGACTAGGCATGGGCTATCTACCTCAAGAAGAATCCATCTTCCGTAAACTCTCAGTTCGTGACAACTTACTCGCTGTTCTTGAAACTCAAAAAGGTCTCAGCAAAAAAGAACGCATCGCAAAAGCGGACAACCTCATGGAGAGATTTCGCATCACCAAGCTCAGAGACTCAGAAGCACTCACCCTCTCTGGTGGTGAGAAGCGTCGCCTCAGTATCGCCCGCTGCCTGTGCACAAACCCTAAGCTTCTCATGCTAGATGAGCCATTCGCAGGTGTAGACCCTAAAGCTGTAGAAGACATTCATCGTATCGTACGTGAACTCAGAGACCAAGACGGACTTTCCATACTCATCACTGACCACCACGTAAGAGAAACGTTGAAAATAGTTGACCACGCCTACGTCATGGACGAAGGCAAAGTTATCCTTGAAGGCTCTTCTGATGATATTGCTAATAACCCAACTGCTAGAAAACACTATCTTGGAGATGACTTCACTCTCTAATAAATACAACAACTCACTCAACAAATCACATAAATAAAATCTACGCCTCACTGGACCTGCCAGTGGAGAGCGATGTTAAACAACAAAAACGAAAGGAATAATAACATGCAAACAAGCAATGCAAACCCACAGGTAACGATCACAGTACGTCACGAATCAGTAACAGATTCCATCCGTGATTTCGTGCAAAAGAAAATTGGCACACTCCACCTGGATTACCCTAAAATAATCGAGGCAAGAGCGATACTCGATGTCCAAAAAAATCGCCACATTGCTGAAATTATCCTCTTCTGCGCCAACCACATCGTCATCGATGCTTCCACCGAAGGCAAAGACATGTATGCAGCTATCGATGAAACCATCTCCAAGATCGCTCGCAGAATGCGTAAGCACAAAACACGCCTTCTAAAGCGCAACAAGATCAAACCCGAGCAAAGTATCAAGCACCTCGATGAGAAAGTCTTCGCGTCCAACATCCTAGACACCCATCCAGAAGAAGCAGAGGCAGATCCAGAACCAATGATCATCCACCGCGAGAGCCAAACACTCAAGACTCTCAAGAAAGAAGATGCCATCATGGAGCTAGAACTCACCGACAGACCATTCGTTGTCTACAACAACGAGCGCAGAAACGTCATGCAGATCATCTACAGACGCTCAGACGGTGACTACGCCATCATCGAGCCATAAGAAGCACCACTATACATCAACACAAAAGGCATTACAGATCCCATCTGCAATGCCTTTTTTAGTTCTATCATTCAGAACCAATGACCATTGACCGCACCGAAGGTGCCCATCGCCCTCCTATAAGCCGGATTCTGTCCACCCTGGTTTACCCAGAGCTGTGTAATCATTTGTCTTCCCACTCCCATGCAGGAGCAAGCGTCATCTTGCGATGATCATGCGACTAATACCCGAGGATTCTAGTCGGGCGGGCACCCTTCCTCTGTTATGTCTTGCACCACGCGGGGTTTACCTTGCACTGTCGGTTACCCTTCAGCCGGTGAGCTCTTACCTCACCCTTTCACCCTTACCTTCTTCCTAAGAAGCTGGCGGTTTTCTCTCTGCTGCACTGTCCGTCTACTGAGCTTTTCAGCCCAGCATCCCTCGTTCTTCACGAGGCACGTTTCCCTATGGTGTCCGGACTTTCCTCTACAGCTATCTAATAAAAGTAGCCACAGCGATTACCCGGAGAGCGATGGAGCTGCACATTACTCACACCGTATCCAGATGCAACTCATTTCACACTATCATATTTTTTTCAGTTTGGCACAATTCTTGCTATACGGACTGCTTAACTTTTGTTAGAAACCGCATCGTCATGTCAGACATCGGCCTCCAACAAAACCTATCTCAACAACAGACCCTCTCGCCTAAAATGCGTCAGAGCCTAGAGATCTTGCAGGCGAACTCCCTTGAACTCACTCAGCTACTACAACAAGCCGTCCTTACAAATCCAGCCATTGACATCACTACTAATGAAGAAGCTCTCCCAGATGAGTCACCAGAAGAAGCTGAACATGATGCAGAGACCATTTCCGAACTAGATGATCACGCTCGTGATGAATACATCACCACCAAAAGCTCCACCCCCGGCCCCACCCAAGAGACCATTGACTACCTCTACGACTCCATTGTCGCTCCTAAATCTCTCCAACAACACCTCACAGAGCAGATCAACAACGAAGAACTCACCCCCGAACTCCGCATCGCCAGCCACGAGATCATTGCTAATATCAACGACCGCGGATTCCTTGACCAGTCCATCAGCGACATAGCCATCACCAGCACCAACTCTCTAGCAATATTAGAAAAATCACTCATCAAAATTCAGCACCTAGATCCCCCCGGAGTAGGAGCCCATGACCTTCGAGAATCGCTACTCATTCAGCTCCAGAAGCGTAGCCTCCTAGGCTCACTCTCCTATAAAATAGTAGAAGACCACCTACCAGACCTAGCACAAAAAAAGTTCCCCTATATCGCTAAGCAGCTCAAAACATCCGTTGAAAACATCGTAGAAGCCGCCGCCACCATCACCACGCTCACCCCAGACCCCGGAGCAGAGTATGACCCCACCTCAAATCCCTTCATCATCCCAGACATCAGATTCACCACAGACAATAGCAACAAATGGAAAGCCGTCCTCACGAACGAACACATCCCAGAAGTCACCATCAGCCATGTCTACAAAGACCTCCTCGCCAGCGCAACAGAGAGTAAAACCAGAACCTACCTCAAAGAACAAATCAAAGACGGCAAGCAAATCATCACCGCCATCTCACAACGCCAGCACACCCTTCTCAGAATCTCAGAAGAAAT
>JALZVD010000076.1 GCA_023300205.1 Akkermansiaceae bacterium
ATTGAACCAATATCGGACAAATAACTAATTCGGTTATTAAGCATGCTAGACTGTCTAGAACCCTCAGCCATAGCCACCTCGCGAACTTCATTAAAGGAAACACCCGTATTCTTAGTCATGAACTCCACCGCATTTTCAGCAATGCGCGCCATGCTCTCATTCGTACGGTTGCACTCATTAATGAGTCCTAAATAATCATCCTTACGGATCAGAATCTCAGCATTACGCATGAACCTATCACTAACCACACGATTACTCCGGATAGTAATAAAGAAGAAAAAAATCAACACCACAGTCACCACAGAAATAACTGCCAACGGATAAATGATAGGCCCTCCCTGGTTTTTTATCAGCTCATAAACATTGATGTCAATAGGCGCAGGCCCAGAACTACTTATGTTTAAAGTTGAGCCATCCTGTGCGCTAGCAGTTCCTGTAAACAAGAATAAACCAAGGAGAAATCCAAGGCACTTACCGAAGAGAGAAATTGAAATTTTATGTGCTGTTTTCATAGCGGATACGTTGGAGATACTTTAGCCTTAAATCTTGGTATTGCAAGTATTACAGCGTTTCACTCATGATATTTATACGGTAAAAAATGCCTCATCTTTTCAAAACGATGCAATTAGTGCATTTTGAAGATAGATCCAGCTCCTTCAAGCGAAGATGAGCTCTGCTCATTTTCTACCTAAAGTCGCCACCCCAATGAACAAAAAAAAGCTCTACGCATGACTCGCGTAGAGCTTTTGAGGTGTTAATTAATGTAACTTGCTACTAGAGAGAAGCTTTGAGATTTGATGAGCACTTAAAACCAACAGTCTTTGAAGCTTTAATCTTCATTGACTCACCAGTTTTAGGGTTGCGGCCCATACGAGCTGCGCGCTTCTTAACCTCGAAAGTACCAAACCCAATGAGCTGGACCTTCTTGTCTTTCTTCACGCCTTTAGCGATTGAAGTAAGTACTGCTGCTACTGCCTCTTCTGCAAGACGCTTTGTTGTCTCTTTCCCAAGAGCCTTCTGTACGGATTCTACGAGTTCTGCTTTATTCATTGCCCTAGCATTTTCACTAAACCCGCACTAGTTGTAAAGATAAAATGAATAAATCTTTTCTTACGTACATAAGCGATTTGTTCTTGCATAATGAGGAAATACTATCTAGCGATCCCTCTCTCCCCCCATATATCAGCATCCGTTTCTGTTAGATAGTCGCTATCCTCGCACTGATCAAGTTTGACATTCGTTCTACTATCAGCATAGTTTTTTTAAGATGCTAAATGATGGAAATAATATCCGCCAAGCGATGGAACAAGTCGTTGCCGCTGCTCCAGCTATCCCTCTTCAGAAAGATCTAACATTAATCATTGAAGACTCTGTTAGAGCATCTGCTAGATCGTATTATCTGCCAGATGAAGATGAACGCTTACGCTCAGTTTTCGCCACCTATCTACGCGCCCGCTCCATACTCCTAGAAGCGCTAGATTCCATCATGCCTATCCTTCAGCACAAACAGAACTGGCATAACCAACTCCGCACCTTCGCCGTTGGCTTCACCGCTGGGTGTTTACTCATCCGCGCCTCTAAATTCATCATCGACCTAGCTAAGCAAAACCCCGTCATCTGGAATAAGCTAGATGAGTCCGAACTAAGGTATGGTATACAAAGAAAGACCATCACTAACCTATACAAAAGCCTTTCTTCCCCCAGGAAGATATACCAATTTCACCAAGCCTCTCGATTTTTCGAAGCAACCAAAAATGAAATATTCCCTCTAGCTAACATTAGTGAGCTAGACAGAGAACTGATCCAACTACTAAAAGAAGAAGAACCCTTTATTGAATCTCGAAGACGCGACTTCCTTGGACTCAGGATACGCTACAGAATCTATGACATCCTGCGGAGAAACTCATCCGGCTACAAGAAAGCAATGTTCCATCTTTTCCGTCTAACAGGCAGCGCAGTCGCAGAGCTGAAACGGCCCATGATCAAATCTAACAAGTCATCAATAGGATCCAAACGAGTCACTCCTTCCATCCTCTCTGAAATCTGCACTAAGCTGCTCCCTGGTGATATCATTATCACACGTCATGATGATGCACTGAGTAATTTATTCCTTCCTGGATTCTGGCCCCATGCTGCATTTTATATGGGAAATCCTACCCAGCTAAACGCATTAAACATCTCTAACCCATCCAATCCTAACCACATCATCATCGAATCAAAAAAAGATGGAGTCAAATTTCGCCCTCTCAATGAAACCCTTAATGTAGACAACTTCGTCATCATCAGACCCAACTTATCACAGAAATTCCTCACACAAGCCATCCAAACCGCCATCAGCCACGCCGGTAAGCGCTATGACTTCATGTTTGATTTTACCAAAGCGAACCGCCTCGCATGCACAGAACTAATCTACCGCGCCTATCACGGAATAGATGACCTACAATTTACACTCAAGGAGCGCTCAGGCAGAAAATGCATCTCCGCTGAAGACCTAATTGACCAAACCATGCGCTTAAATAAATTCGAGGTCCTCGCACTATTCACTGAAGAGACCGGCAAAGTCATCTACGCAGCAGAAGCTCGCGCCGCACTAAAAGAAAGTTACTCCTCTCAATGGTGAAGAAATGCGTTCAACGCCTCATTCAGCGCCACACCATACTCCTCTGGCTCATCATAACGCGGAGCTAGCTCCTCCATACCACGCAGATTTGGCAGCGCATCCGCTATACTCTCCGCAACCGGAATTGGGTGCAAGTTATCCCGAGTAGTATAAAGAACCAACGAATCATTCTCAATCTTTCCTAAATCCCCCAAAGACCCAAATGGCGCATCCTCCCACATCTTATACAGCACCGCAGTATGAGAAAAATGAGCAGGCCTCTTAAATAAACCACGGATAGACTCCGCCACCTTTGGAACCTCAGCATACAGTGAAACATAATCCGGATGAGACAACAACTTCTGCTCAGCCACCTCCGCACCCTCATCTATAATCCATTGGCCAACATACGCAACCAGTGCCAAATGAGCAGGCTTCTTCTCCTCTAACCATGAAGGCCGTAATAAAATCAACTGGTTCACACGCTCTGGATAACGAAGAGCAATATTAAGCGCGATGCCTGACCCCATTGAGAGCCCCCCTATATTAGACTTTTCTATTCCTAAATGATCTAAAATAGCAACCACATCATCCGCACTCTGATCAAAGCTCATCACCGCACACTCATCCTCAGATACCGAGTCCCCATGCCCCAACATATCAGGAGCGATCAACATCGTATTATTTAATGCAGTCAGCGCAGACGTCGTCTGCGCCCTACCCGCTCCTAACCCATGCATAAATGCCAACGGATAACCACCCCTATCACCCACTACTTCATAAGCTATTTCCACATTACTACCACCCCTTCTCATCTTAACAACACTCATATTATCTATCTATTTCTTATGTATTTTCTTACTTGAAAGTCTCGCCTGTATCAAATCATGACACACACCCTTACTCCGCAAAGTCTCACAACAAGCCTCCAGACGGATAGACTGCTTCGCCGGCCGGAAACCCATTCGCCGTGTAATGCAATCATTTAGAATCTCTATGTTATCATCCTCAAACTCCACCACCTTACCGCAGTCGATACAAATCAAATGATTATGACTAGGGGAATCCACAAAATTAGGATCATACGTCTTCTGATCTCCACCCAGATCTATCTCATGCAGCAACCCAGCCTCCTCCAGTAAACCCAGAGTCCGGTATAAAGTAGCCCTAGAAGCAGATGAATTATTCTTCCGGATCCGGTCATATAACTCATCAGCAGTAAAATGCTCATCCTTGCTAAAAATCAAAGACACTATCTCATCTCGCTGCGGTGTCCGCCTCAGGCCTTTACGCTTAATGAAGAGATTCAGCTTATCTAAGATTTCTGCTATGATCGGATTTTCTGCCATTCGCTATAGATTACTTATATCAACTCATCCCCATTTGGGAATAGAAATTTACTCCAGATCCAGATTCAGCATTGGCAAGCACCCTAATAGATGCCTCAATAACACATGCTCAAAAGATTTTTCACTAGTATCTGTATCATTACCGGAATCCTCTTCGGAACCATAGGATGCTCCACAAAAAATCAAAACCTCTACGTAGATAAATTCACCCTCCGCTCCATCAAAATTGAAGACACAGACGCAGCAATGGTCAGAGGAGACCAACAAAAACGCCTCTACGGTGCCGTTTCTATCAAAGAACACCAAGAACGCCTCGGTCAATATTACCTCCTACGCTGGAATCTCCTCAACCAACCAAAAATCACCTCATGGGACCAAAAAGTCCAACTCGTCTTCCGTTACAGACAAGCATCCTCAGGTTCAGAGGTCAAAACTGTATCAAAAAATTACCCCGCCGGAACCAGAAACGGGAAATGGGAATTTAGAAACATAGGCCAGAATTACCTCAAAGGCGGTAGACTACTCTCTTGGCGAGCAGACCTCATCTACGGTGGCCAAATCATCTCCTCAAAAGAATCATACCTCTGGAGTAACTGACTTTTAGAAACGTTAGATCCATGAAATGCATCTGCATAGTAAATACATTTCACTTGCCATTTCTCATTATGCTTTTAAAGTAAACATCTAATAAAGACAAATGATCACATGCGAACAAACCGACTTCAGCTACCCCTCACCATTCTCCTAAATAGCTCTCTCTTACTCACCGCCAGCGAGCTAGACACCATCGGCCTCACAGACCTCCTCACCCGCGAACCAGGACTAGATGGCTCAGGCCTCAGAATCACCCAGGTCGAAGCATCCTCTAGTGCTACAATCGAACAATACCAATCTAATCCTGCCGCTGCCGCGCAGCCAGCCAGCAAATTCTCATACTTTGACAGCGATAACGTCTATCCTACAGCAGGAGCCTATGATGCGACCAAGCAATCAAATCACGCAAACAGCGTCGCAAATAACTACTTCGACCTCAACACAGGAGTCGCCACAGATGTAAACGAAATCTATGTCTTTGATGCGAATACATTCGTCAATACCATCGTCGCCACAAGAACTAATATAAACGCCTCCGTCATTAACCAAAGCTTCGTCTTCGGCGCACAAGATCCCACAATAGATCAACTATACGACAACTACGCCGACCTCTACCAAGCACTCTTTGTCAATGGGCTAGGTAACGGAACCGCATCTACAATCACCTCACCAGCCACATCATACAACTGTATTGCAGTAGGTAGAGAAGACCTCAGTCACAGCCCCAGTCCATCAGACGGACGCTCTAAACCAGACATCATTGCCCCAGGAAGCGCAACAAGCTTCGCAACCCCCTTCGTCTCAGGAAGCGCCGCCATCCTCATCGAAGCTGCACTCAGCCCATTAGAACACGGCGGAGCAGCAACAGCAGCAGACGCCTCAGACATCCGTACCATCAAGGCCCTCCTCTTAAACGGCGCCGTGAAAAACACCGCATGGTCACACACAGACACCCAGCCACTAGACACTCGCCGTGGTGCCGGACTACTAAATATCAACAACTCACACCTCCAGCTCCAAGGCGGACAGCACAGCCCCACAGCATCTCAAACTAGCACAATCGCAGCCACATACACACCATCCAGTACCCAATCAGGAAACGTTCTATCCCCAACAGGCTGGAACTTCTCCACCATCACCACTGCCGTTGTCCGCCCCAATAGAAACCCTATTAACAGCACCGATACCATAGACAACTACTACTTCGATGTCCCTTCAGGCACTGGCTCTACCCCTCTCGTCTACGACCTCACCTCCACCCTCACCTGGCATCGCCATAACAACCAATCCAACATCAACAACCTAGACCTTATTCTCTATAACGCGAATACAGGAGCCGTGATCGAACAAAGCATTAGCTCCGTGGATAACGTAGAACACATCCACACCACAGACCTCCCAGCTGGCAGATACGTCATCCAGGTCATCAAGCGCAGAACCAACCAAGTCGCTGAATCAGAAGACTACGCACTAGCATTTAACTTCTCCATCTCCCCACCAGACGCCCCTAGCGCACTCACCGCCACCGCACTACCATTCCTTGAGATTGACCTCGCTTGGACAGATAACTCTGATGATGAACTCAACTTCGAGCTCCAGCGCAGCACCATCTCATCTAGACTATTTAACACCATCGCCACACTACCTGCTGACACCACCACCTACACAGACACACCACCCCTAGAAAACACCACCTACCACTACCGCGTCAGAGCCTCCAATACAAACGGCGACTCATTCTACACCAACGTAGCATCCGCCACCACTCTCCCCTACACATCACTCCAAAACTGGCGCCAGACCCACTTCGCCACCTACACAGAATCCGGTAACGCCGCTAACAACGCAGACCCAGACAATGACGGACTCACCAACCTCACAGAATACGCCCTCGGCACAGACCCAACCTCAGCCGCTAACCCAAATGGCGGCTCCGCACAGCCACAAGCCTCCATCATCAATATCAACGGAACAGACTACCTCCAGATCACCGTCACCCGCACAGAAATAAAAACTGACATCACATACACCGTCCAAGTCTCCCCCGACCTATCAGACAACAACTGGACAGACGCCACAGACACCCTAGAAAACACCGCCACCACCCTCCGCGTCCGTGACTCACTCCCAAGCACCAATAATGAGCTCCGCTTCATCCGGCTACGTGTAGTAGAAAATTAGCCTATTTAAAGCTTCATATTCACCACCTCATCCCCTATCGTCCTTCCGTGCTACAAATAGTTTTCAATGAAATCAGCGCTGGAGAAATCTCCCGCCTAGACACCCTAAAGCAACTAGAAATCCTAGACGCTTTTAAAGTCACCCAAGACACGCTCCAGAACATCGACGGCGAAAGCTACGGTAAAATAGAACGTGCTGGAACCACCCTATACCGCTTCCGCGCTGATGACTACCGTGTCTACTTCGAAGTTGTTGAGGAAAATGTCATCGTCCATCGTGTACTCAACAAAAACACCTTCTCTGACCTCCTCTTCCGTAACAAACTTCCAGTCGGAGAAGACGAAGAACTAAGTAACTCCAAGCACTTCTGGAATCTCATCGATGAAGGCAAAAACGCAAAACGCCTATAAAATAGAGCACATAAACTATGACGAGCACACTTTGCATGTTATCATTCCATCATCCCTTAAATATTTTTCACTAGACACAAGTTCCTCTTTGTGAAATCAATGACTCCCGCACGTGACCCAGCTATTCATTTTAGCTCACCCCCGGTTATCCTATGAAACTCGCCAGCCTAATCAGTAAAGAAAGAATCCTTCTCAGCATGGACTCTAATGAACGCTGGCCAGCCATTGAAGAACTCATAAACCATCTAGCGGCACGTGACCTACTAGGAGGAGAAAACTGCGAAGACATCCTAGCATCACTTCACCTCCGTGAGGAACAAACCAGCACAGGTATCGGATCAGGAGTCGCCATCCCACATGCATTCTCAGAAAAACTCACTGACGTAATCGCAGTATTCGGCAGATCAGAAACAGGCATCAACTTTGATGCCATTGACAACGCCCCCGTAAAATTCATCCTCCTCTTCATCGTCCCCAAAAAGGACTACCACCTCCACCTTCAAGCACTCTCAGCAATCGCAAAAATGTTTAACAACTGCGAGATCCGCCAGAACCTCTCAGATGCTACAGATGCCGCAGAAATCCTAGAAATCTTCAGCTCCACACCCTCCCGCACCCACAGTAATCACATCAGCCAACGGCTAGACTGTGATTAATGGATACTCCCATTCATAAACCCATGTATGCCAGACTAGATCCCATATCAGAGTTGACAAGGCATAGCCAAAAGACACACTACTAGCATCATGTACGAAGCACAAGGCACAATCAAAATCATCAACGACATCCAGACATTTGGATCAGGATTCACCAAGCGTGAATTTGTCATCACCACAGGAGACTCTAAATACCCTCAGGATATCAAATTCGAGATCGTAAAAGATAAATGCGCCCTACTTGACCAGTTCGCTTCAGGTCAAACCGTCAACGTAAGCTTCGACATCCGTGGAAATGAATACAACGGCAAATACTACGTCAACCTCAACTGCTGGAAAATCCAAGCAGGAGCAGGTGGCGGAGGAGCAGGTAATCAAGCAGCACCTGCAAATAACTCCAATGATATGCCAGACTTCTCCAACAATCAAGGCGCCGCTGAGCCATCCATCGATGACCTCCGTGGTGACGATATCCCATTTTAATCAATAACTTAACAACTAACAACCAACAGAAAATCATGCCAGTAGCAACTCCAGAACAATACGCGCAAATGCTAGACGCTGCCCAAAAAGGCGGCTACGCATTTCCTGCCATCAACATTACCTCAATCGCTACCATCAACGGCGCGCTGAAAGCATTCGCAGAATCAGGATCTGACGGCATCATACAGGTTTCCACAGGTGGCGGATCATTCGCATCAGGACTCGCAGTTGCAGACGCCGCATTCGGTGCCATCGTACTCGCGCAAGCCACTCACCAACTCGCTGAGAAATATGACATCCTCGTAGCGCTCCACACAGACCACTGTCACCCAGACAAAGTAGACGGCTTCCTCAAGCCTCTACTACAAGCATCACGCGACCGCATCGCAGAAGGCAAAGGACCTCTCTTCCAGTCACACATGTTTGACGGCTCAGTAGTAGACCTAGACCAGAACATGGAAATCTCAAAAGGACTCCTCAAGGAATGCGCAGAACTCAACATCATCCTCGAAGTAGAAGCAGGATGCGTAGGCGGCGAAGAAGACGGGCATGACACCTCAGACCTTCCAGCAGAAAAACTCTACACCACCACTGAAGACATGATCCAGGTCTACGAGACACTCGCCCCCATCGGCAGATTCATGTTCGCAGCCACATTCGGAAACGTCCACGGCGCATACAAGCCAGGCTCAGTCAAACTTAAGCCTACTATCCTTCGTGACGGTCAAGCAGCAGTAGTAGACAAGCACGGTGCAGCAGCACAAATGGACTTCGTTTTCCATGGTGGATCAGGATCAGACCTCGCAGACATCCGCGAGACACTCGGCTACGGCGTCATCAAAATGAACATCGACACCGACACCCAATACGCATTCACTCGTCCTATCGTCAATCACATCTGTGAAAACATCGAATCCGTTCTCAAGATCGACGGTGAAGTCGGCTCAAAAGGCAAGTATGACCCTCGTTCATACATCAAGAAAGCTGAGCAAGGCGTATGTGAAAGACTCAAGCTAGCCTGTGATGACCTCCTCTCAACCGGAAAAACCATCTACAAGAAATAGTCGTAATAACTTCTAATCTCTATACACAAAAGCTCTCAAGGTTCGCCTTGGGAGCTTTTTATTTTCGCCAAATCCTCACTCCCCGCCTACTCTGACCCAATGATAGAAATATTCAGTGACATCAGCCCAGTAAAAGTAGGTCATTACCAAACCATACTAGAAGAGCAAGGCATCGCCACCTTTCTCAGAAACAATAACCTCTCAGCAGTAGAAGTCCCTATACCCAAATTCTACCCAGCCCTCTGCATCATGAACGATGAAGACCACCAGAAAGCCCTAACCATCCTCCAAGACATCATCAAAAAAGAACAAACTAAAATCAGCTCCCCAGACATCAACTGCCCCAACTGTAACGAACCAAACCCAGCAACCTTCGAAACCTGCTGGTCATGCTCCTCTGAACTTTGACTGCCAAAACCCCCAGCACCTAATACTTCTTCAGTGCTTCCACATCATCATCATCCAGAACTACCCACTTTCCTGGCTGTAGATCACCCAGATCATACTCCCCTATACTAGAACGTATCAGACGTAACGTAGGATAACCTATCTTAGCAGTCACCCGCCTCACTTGTCGGTTCTTACCCTCCTTCAGCCTTAGCATGATCCAAGAAGAACGCTTCTCAGACGCAGCATCCACCGCCGGCTCCCTAGCACTAAGTTTTCTAGGCTCTCCACCCATCAGCTGAGCAAAACAAGGCAACGTCGTATAACCTCGTATATCCAAACCGCCAGCAGCCACATCACGCATATCCGCAAGCGTAGGCTTCCCATCCACCTGCACCAAATACGTCCGCACATGCTGCTTATGCGGCCGCAGTAAATCAGCCTCTAACTGCTTCTCATCCGTGATCAATAACAAACCCTCAGAATCCATATCCAGCCTACCCACAGGAGTAAACTCTGGCGGCAGATCATACGCCGCTAATGTCTTCTGCCCAGGATGATCCGGATTTTCGTTGAACTGACTCAGAACCCCGTAAGGCTTATTAAATGCAATAATCATAATTTTAACATGTAGTAGATATGCTTCTCAGTAAGTTCACCCATCGTCGAGCACTCCGTGAAAATATCTGTCTTGTGAATTTGGTTTAGCTCACCCGCTAAGCGAGTAATATGTTTCTCAGGAGCTAGCTTCTCCTTCCTCATTACCCGTAGCAGACCCCTCAGCCTTATAGACTCTGAAGATGCTCGGTGAGCCATCTGCGAGCGCTCCTCCTCAGCATACTGACGGATCGTCCGGCGGTTTAAACTCTTAAAACTCAAACGGGTAATATTTCTATTAGAGCTAAAATTATAAGAATGATAAATCTTACACTTCCCCTCATAAGACTGTTGATCAAAGTCAATAGGTCGTACCCTATACTGCACCTCCTCGAAGTCTGGCGTGATATCCACCACATAGTTCACAGAGCGCATGTCACCCAATAACCTGATAAAACAACGCTCGTTAAACTTCACAAACTCCTTAGCAATCCGCACCTCATTAATCCGTTTACTATGCAGATAATCACCCAGAAATACATCCCCAGGAAGACCCGCTACGTGATTCTCAATAAGCGTGTTACCCTGCACAATATAATTCATCCGGTTCGGTGAAAGTATATGCTCAAGCTCCAACCCATAGATACGTGAAGCATCTGCTACCTTCACATAATAATAATCAGAATTATCGTTAAACTGATTCGTAATCTTGATTCTAAACGGACGAGAATTTCCAAACTCACCCAGATCTATACGGTCCACTATCAAATGCTCATGATAGCTACTATCCCCTCCTATCTTCAAAGTTGCATACACCTTCGTTAGCTTCACTCTCAGCTCCTCCATCACCTCAGGCGGATAGAACACCGTTAGCCAAAGCGTCTCATCACCACTCGGATCCTCATAAGGAATCGCCCCAATGAATCCATTCAGATCATCATACACCAGCGGCATATTGGTCTGTCTCCCATAATGATAAAGATAATGCCTCAACGAAGCAGTAATTTCATAAGGAATTTTCTTTTGAGATATCATTCAGCTCACATTAGCCTGTTATGTTTCAGAGCGCCATCCAATTTCGAATTATCCATCGATAAATCTAAACCTTAGCCAGCTTCTTATTCGCCTTCTTGATCACACTAGATGAACCCTTTGTATCTTCCGCCGCTCTGAGAAATTCAGCATAGTTCTCCGCCACCGCGGCATACTCATCCGCCTCTTCCTTAAGGTGGCCCTCATAGATCGTCAGCGACTTCTCAAAATACTCTCTAGCCTGCTTACTCTCTCCTACCTGAGCCAGAGCTAATGCCAGATTAGAATAAGACTGTGCGGTATCAGGATGATTCTTCCCCATACTCTCCAGCCTGCTCTCCAATGCCATCGTATGCATCTCACGTGCCTGCTCATCATACCCAGACTTCAGATACAGAGCACCCACATTATTAAATAAAATCGCCGTCTTCTCATGGTTTTTACCATAAGCATTATGGCAAATCTCCAGACCCTTCAAGAATAACGTCTCAGCCGTATCCATATTACCTAAGCTCCTATAAATGAAACCTAGATTATTACAAATATCAGCCACCTCTTCCAGCTGCGGAGGATCCAGCCGCTCATACATCTCTATCGCACGCTCATAAAAAAGTATCGCCTCCTCATCATTCTCCACAAAATCATACAACACACCAATACTTCCACTAATTCGCGCTAACATATCCGTACACTCAGCCCTACCATTCAGCATCTCTAACGCCTCCAGATAAATCACCCGTGAATCTTCTAAATAGCTCTGCTGCCTCAATAAATCTCCTTTGATCTCAAGAGTAGCCGCTAAGCATACAATATCATTAAATTCTCCAGTGTTCGATAGACGTGCCTTCTCTACAGCGGCATCAGCTGAGCGCATCGCTTCATCCCATCTCCCAGCATTCGCTAGCTCTAACACGCGCTCTGAGAGCATCTCTAATAAATTGGCTGTTCCTGAATCCATAATTATTTAACTTCTAATAGTCATGTTTTCTAAACTAATCGCAGGAAAATGAAAGGCATTTTTAAAAAAACATTCCTTTATTTTAAAAAACTTCACTCTCGAAATAACTCTTCACAAGCCGTTCTATTTTTCGGTAATCCACCAAACGCCCGTCTTAGACACAAATGCGGTTGGCTTTTCCCATCCCACACACCTAACAAAATACTCAGCTCCTTCTCAAAATGAACCACCGCTCTCCACTCCGCAGGCCTCTCACTCAGATACGCATAAGCCCTAACAAGAAGCGCATACACCTCATCATCCACCTCCCCTCCCTCCATCACATACTCCAGTAACGTCGCAAAATATCCAGCAACCATCGTATTCTTATACCCCTTTCGGATACCCTCCCCATACTCACTCACCACCAGCTCCTTCAATGTCCCAAGCTCACTCTTCGCACTATCTACCCAGGAAAACTCAGCAGTATAAAAAAGATCTAACTTCCCTGCAAACGCACTCTTCGGCCTCCGCGCACCCTTCGCAACAGTCTTCACCAGACCCACACCCTCCACGCACCAAGTCACTATCAGACTCGTCTCAGTCAGTTTAGTAAGTCTCAGAATAATGCCATACCCAGTCCTCATACACCCTATCTTGAAATCATCACTATCCGGTTCGTATTCGTCCCCTTAGACTGATTATCCACTCCCCAGCAATTCGCCGTCTTCGTAAATTCCTGCGCATTAATCAGCACCCCATGCACACACAACCCCGCATCCAAAGCCGCCCTTATAACCAACTCCTCCAACATCACCTTTGACTTCTTCACCTCCCCCACCTCAAACGCGATCACCCCATCACTCACCAACAAACGCCCCAACTCCCTAAAAACCTCAGTCATCTTCCCCACCCACAAATCCTCAGACTTCAACTGAGAAATCGGCAACTCCGCAGAATCAATCCCATTAAACCAACACCGCAACCAATTATCCGCCCTATAATCCACCACATCCAGAAACGGCGGTGACGTCACAACCAGCTTCACACTCCCACTCGCTATCTCATCCGTACCCTCCGCCTGACTCGTCGTCATCAACGGCGCACTCCTCTCCAGCCTCTCCCTATCAGAATCAGTCAGCCTACTAAGCAGCTGCTTAGACTTCTTCAAAATGATCGCCCTCACATCCTTCACCACCGGTACCTGATCACGCTTCTCATTGATCATCCGCTGTCGCTCCGCTGTCACCGCCTGATTTGGCGGCATCGTATACACAGAAAAGAACCCCGGAGAATGACCAGTCAGCCTATTCGTAGCCAACATTCTCACCCATCGGTCTACATCATCAAGCTCACCACTCGCCTCACGCTCCATGAAATAACAACGCAGCGCACTAATCTCACTCAGCGTCTCCCCATGGTAAAATGCCAACAACTCAGCATCCTCACCCCCCCTAGACTCAGCAGTCGCACTCAGAGAAATCTCCCCTAAGCGCACCGCCACCTCGTCCTGACTCGGTGGCGACAGCCGCGGCATACAAAGCACCTTAGACAACGGATTAATATCATTACCAGCCACCCTCCTCCCCAGTAGAGCAGACTCCACTAACGTAGTCCCTCTTCCCATAAAAGGATCATAAACCACATCCCCCTCAGAAGTCAGCCTCTCCAAAAAAAACCTCGGCAACTGAGGCTTAAAACACGCCCGGTAAGACACCTCATGTAGCGAATGAGCCGCACGTTGCTTAGACGTCCAGAACTCGTTCACATAAAAAGCCACATCCTGCCCACAAATCTCCTTATGCTCAACCAATGTCCGCTCGCCAAAATCAGCAAACCCCTCAACCTCAGCAAAAAATCTATCCAGCTTAAGCCGCATTACCTTTAGCTTCCGCTTCAGCTCTAGCCCTCTCAGCCAACAACTTCTTCTGATACCGCGTCTGAACAATGTCCGTGATCACCAACACTCCGATCACAAAGTAAAACGTCGTCTTCGTCATCACCTGGATCTCCTCACCAAACAACTTCATATGCCCCAAATGCGCACCCTCAGTCAGCAACATAATACCAACTACAAACAAAATAAACAAACCCAGAACCTCATACATCCGGTTCTTCTGTAAGAAATCAGAAACCTTATCAGCCAACCAGATCATCAAGCCACCAGACACAAAGATCGCCACCACCATCACCCACATGATGTACTGCAAGTTACCAGCCGCATCCTTATACTGAGCCAGAGCCATCGCAGATAAAATAGAATCAAAAGAGAAAATAACATTCATCATCACAATCATCGCTATCACAGATCCCGCAGACTTCTTCTTATTATCCACCGCATGACCATGCTCAATATGCATCATATGCAGCACCTCCTTAGTCGCCGTATAGAGAATAAACACACCACCAAACAACACAATCAATGAATGACCATTAAACGACCCTGAAAACCAATCCCCAGTCGCCGAGAACAACGGCTTCTGAAACTGCGCAATCAAATGCACCAACGTGAACAACAAAATCACACGTAATATAATCGCAATACCTATACCCAACTTCCGCACCTTTGCCTGGTCCTTCTCCGGCGCACGCTTAGACTCCAGTGAAATATACAACAAATTATCAAACCCAAGAACAGTCTGAAGAATCATCAACATAAACAACGTCCCAATCGCTGAAATTAGAGTCGGCTCACCCATCGCTGTCGAAGTACTAAGTAAAGTTTGGTAGATCATTTCCATGCACGCCTTATGCCGTGCAATGACTCATTGATCAATAAAAAATCTTACCCCCTTCCCACCAAAAATGAAAACCCCTGCTGAAAATATCCCAGCAAGAGCCACAATCCCTAAAGTTCCTTAAACAAAAAAACTACTTCACCGTCGCATTAAATCCATCACCAGCACCCTGCACAGCATTGATCAACTGCGCATCCCTAACCCGGCTCCTATCCACCACAACAACAGCGGACGTCATACCAACAGTCGCTGAGACCACCCCATCCACTCCAGAAAGTGCAGACCGCACCATCTTAGGACAAGCATACCTTCACGTAAGACCAGTCAGCTCCAATGACACAGACTCCATCTTCCCATCCTTAGCAACCTCCACCCTATTAGCCACAGCATTCGCCCCCGGAGCACAAGACAACAACCCCACCGAAGACACAACCGCCACACTACACATCGTTAAATAAATAAATCGATTCATCATATTACATTCTATAGTTTACTCTCAGGCAATATCACCCAAGAAAAATCCAAACTAGCACAGCTACACCCTATCACTAGAGAATTTCTACTAGATAAAAAACTAAAATGATTTACATTCAATCAGTACGATAAAAAACACTCAACAAAACACAAACCATGAATCCACAAAACTACATCCCTAACCCATGCCATGAAAACTGGGAAAACATGACCGGCGACCAGCAAAAAAAATTCTGTGAAACATGCTCCTGCACCGTCCACAACCTCGCCGGCATGAACCATCAACAAAT
>JALZVD010000077.1 GCA_023300205.1 Akkermansiaceae bacterium
AACTGATGGCGGTTCTTGAGTTAGGAGTGAAGGAGGGGCGACCATGATCGAGATGAATTTTGAGGAGTTTAGTTTGCTGATTGTTTCGGTGAGTGTGCTGATGGTTTTGTTTCTGTCGTTTATGCATTTTTTAAGGGCTAGGGGCTATAGTAAGAAAAGATATTATCAGGTGGTGCAGTGTCCTGTTTGTGGAACGGTATTCGATGACCGTAGTGGGGAGAAGAGGCCGGAGTGCAAAGGTTGTGGGCGGAAGACGATCCGAGGCTACGACAGGAGCTTGGGATAAATAGTTTTCGCAGAGGTTGGTCCATGTTTTGCGTTATCTGGCTTGCACTATGCGAAAAATCTTTGATAATTCATGGCAGAACAGTAGTAGACTAAATTTATGAACGAGCGTAGAGTAGTAATCACAGGAGTTGGGACGATTAGCCCTTTAGGAAATGATCTTCAAAGTACATGGGATGGGATGAAGGCTGGGCGCAGTGGTATTAGTAATATCACGAAGATGGATACTGAGGGTTACTCTGTTAATATCGCTGGTGAGGTGAAGGGTTTTGATCCGAAGCCTTATTTCAATGATGCTAAGGATGCTCGACGTGCTGATGAATACACGCTTTTGGCTTATGGTGCTTCTAAAATGGCGATGGAAGATTCAGGTCTGGATCCAGATGCTGTGGATAAGACTCGGGTTGGAGTGATGGTGGGTAGTGGTATTGGTGGTCTAGGGACTTTGGAGCGGGAGCATGCAAAGCTTATTGGCCGTGGTCCTGGGAAGGTTTCACCCTTCGTGATTCCGATGATGATTTCTAATATTGCTAGTGGGATGATCAGTATGGAGTATGGATTTGGTGGTCCTAATATGGTGATAGTGACTGCTTGTGCAACTGCGAATCACAATATTGGTGAGGCGTGGAGAATGATTAAGTTTGGCGATGCTGATGCCTTTATTGCCGGTGGTGCAGAGTCTACTATTTTACCGATGGGTCTTTCTGGTTTTTCTAACATGAGAGCTCTTTCAACACGGAATGATGATCCTGAGCGAGCATCACGACCGTTTGATGTGGGTAGAGATGGATTTGTCATGGGTGAGGGCGCTGGTGTGGTAGTGATCGAAGAGCTTGAGCATGCGAAGGCACGTGGAGCGACTATTTATGCAGAGCTGACGGGCTATGGAGTAAGTTCAGATGCGTATCACATGACTTCTCCGCATCCAGAGGGTGAGGGTGCTAGTCGTTGTATCGATATGGCGCTGAGGCATGCGAAGCTAAACCCTGAAGAGATTACTTATGTGAATGCTCATGGGACATCAACTCCTATGGGAGATATCTGTGAGACTAAGGCGATTAAGAAGAGCTTTGGGGCTTATGCTAAGGATGGTCTTATAGTGAGTTCCACTAAGTCAATGACAGGTCACTTGCTGGGAGCAGCTGGTGGAGTGGAGCTGGCGGCGTGTCTGATGGCGATGAAGGATGGTATTATTCCACCGACTATTAATATAGAAAACCAGGATCCAGAGTGTGATCTTGATTATTGTGCGAATGTGGCACGAGAGGTGGAAGTGAAGGCGGCATTGAGTAATTCCTTCGGGTTCGGGGGGCATAATGCGAGTTTGCTAGTGCAGAAATTTAGTTAAAGTATGAAGCATTGTCACTTCTAGCTTGCTGTATGAGGCGAGAGAGTTCAGAGTAAAGATATAGTTCATGAGTAAACAAACTAACAAGATATTCAGTAAGCATGGGAGTAGCGAGCGATTGCAGAAAGCCCAAGAGATAGCATCTAATCCATCAGCCTATAAGGTTTGTGAGTGTTGTGATTCTATTGTTGGGTCTAGTTCTGTGACTTGTTCTAATTGTCATGGCTATCGGTTTGATAAGTCTCAAACCCGTGTGGTGGATCAGGCGATCTTCTTGGGGACTCGTAAGAAGACTTCTGTTACTGCTTCTGACTTGGTTTAGTTATCAGCGTTGTGGATAGATTACTTCACTTAGTGATTAGAAGATGAAGAGGATAGGGATAACTCTTGGTGATCAGGCTGGAATAGGTCCTGAGATTGTGGATGCGGCGCTGGCTGATCCGAGGCTTTGTGAGTGGTTTGCTAGTGGTGTTGAATTTAGAGTGATTGGTGAACGGATTGGTGTTGTGGCTGGTCAGGCAACGATTGCTTCTGCACAGGCTGCGCTTGATGGACTGGAGGAGAGTGTAAGGCTGGTGAATTCTGGGGAGATTGATGCGTTAGTGACTGCACCTGTAGCTAAAGAGGGGCTACATAAGGTGGGGTTTGATTATCCAGGGCAGACTGAATTTTTTGCGGATAGATTGGGTTGTGATGATTATGCGATGTGTCTGACTGGTGCGAAGCTGACTGTTGCGCTGGTGACGATTCATGTTCCTATTTCTACTGTTCCTGAGTCGCTGAGGGAGGGTGAGATTATCCGTGTGGGTAGGCTTTTAGAGGTGTTTTGTCGTCAGAAGAGGGAGTTTAAGGGGGTTGATGGAGAGCCGAGAATAGCTGTTTGTGGGCTTAATCCGCATGCTGGCGAGGGTGGGGCCTTTGGTAGTGAGGATGCTGAGATAGTGGCTCCGGCGATTAGGCAATTAAATGCAGGTGGTGGTAAGGTCTTCAGTGGGCCGCATCCTGCGGATACGATTTTCAAGCCAGCGTCTGAGGGGGAGTATGATGCGGTGCTTTGCATGTATCATGATCAGGGGTTGATTCCTCTTAAGTTGTTAGACTTTGATACAGGGGTGAATACTACTTTGGGGCTGAGGCATCCGAGGACTAGTCCTGACCATGGGACGGCTTTTGATATCGCTGGTAAGGGTGAGGCAGATCATGAGTCTATGCTATATGCAATTAAGTTGGCTGTGGAGCTGGCGAAATAGTTGCTTGGGCCGATTTTGATTTAGAGGTGATTTCTATCTTTTTTGTAAGAAGTATGTTGTTTAAGAGTATCTGTTACTATGCAACGCATTTTATTACATACTTACGCCATGTTATGTCCCTTTAGTCTAGCTTATGCTGATTCTGACTGGGTGATCGATAGTCAAGATGAATGGAAGCAGGCGACTCAAGCTGAGCAGGGGTTGGAGTTTACAGAAGGGATGGCTGAGCCTAGAGGTAAGGGGGGGGTATTTCAGAGTGTGCTTAAGCAATTTGATAAGAAACTTGCTGTTAAGAGTATTACTATTGCACAGTCACCAGTATGGCTGAACTGGGAGGAGACTGAAAATATTGGGACGAAGAGTATGTCTGATGCTCCTGTGATGTTGAGTCTTGGGGATGATAACTATTGGATGTTTGCTCGATATGGTGGTGGTAAGAAAAAGAATTCTGTGTCTGGGGAGAAATATACTCCAGAGGATGTGAAGCTTGATGGGTTTGATGTGAAGCTACTGAGTTCACGGATACGGAATGAATACCATGCTCCTGGTGGATTGAAAAAATCGCTTGGCGGATACCATGCATGGCAGAGCCGTGATATGAAGAGTTGGGTGCATCACGGTCCTGTGACTGAGGGGTTCTCGAGATGGATGACGACTGCTGAATATGTGGATGGTAAGTTCCAGTTTTATTATGATTTTCCGAATGACCAAGACCCGCATGTGTATGTGGATGAAGATCTCACTGATGGGAAGCCTGGTAAGAATATGGGGATGGCATTTAAGGATCCTTCACATGGATCTGATGCGGGAATGATCCGAGATCTTGATGGTAAGTTTCATGTGATTTATGAGGACTGGAGCCCTATTAATGCGAGTAAACGTGCTTGGGATTCTCCATTGGCTGGACATGCGGTGAGTGAGGATGGGCTGAAGGATTTTAAGATCGTAGATTCAGCAGTGGATTTAAGAACTACGCCAACTGGAAAGATAGGAACCTATAATCACCCTCACTGGGCGAAAGACGATCCGAAGAATTATAAGACGAGTGTGGCTGAGTATGAGATCCACAGTCCTGAGCAGCCGGCATTTGGTGACTGGGCGGCTATTAGTGTGGGTGGTCAGTATTATCTTTTTGGAGATTATGACAAATCTCATGGTGAGCCGATGAGTGTTGGGATGTTTACTTCGTCTAGTATCGATAAGGAGTTTACTTTTTTCGGGAGTGTGGGTAGTGGGCATCCTGATCCCGATATTTGTTTTGCTGAGGGACGATTCTATTTGGCGACGCAGCAGAACCTGGACTTCGTGAGTGATGGACCATGGGTGGAGAGTGTGGATGTGCGCGTGGGAGTGGATACTGATAATGATGCTAAGGTTGATGAGTGGAGTGATTGGCAGGCAGTGAAGGAGAGTTATGATTATACGCCTGGATTTGCGAAGCAGATTAAGAAGAAGCCGGCAAAAGTGGATTTATCTAAACTGCCGGCAGGGTATGGATATCAATTTGAGCTGCGTCTGAAAGACACTACGGATAATGATTCTAAACCGATCATAGATAAGGTGACGGTGGAATTTGGAGAGTAGTCCAACTTGCGGATCATGGATTTCTCTTGATTTGGTATTACTTGGCTGATTTTGAGGTAATTATTGATATTGTGGATAAGGGGCTATTTATGGGGGAGTAGTTGGGGTTCCGCATAGCGAGAAATCATCTTAAGGGGGGTATTTAGGGTCTATCGATTAGCGGTGTCTGGGGTGAATATGTGAGAAATTTAGGGAGCGGTGTGATTTTGGTTTTTTTCTTAGAGATTGTAGGG
>JALZVD010000078.1 GCA_023300205.1 Akkermansiaceae bacterium
AGTTCTAGGATGGCTTCTTCTTGGTGGTCGTAGAGTTCGATATTTGCCTCGATGAGTTGTTGAAGGAAGTGGTTGAGGGTATCGTCCGTGGAGTAGTTCTCTATTGGTGGTTTGGTGAGGTGCATGTTTATATCTGATGAGAAAGGTTCAAGGGCTTGGTTTGCTTGGCTTCTTTGTAGTGAGGTTGGGTCTTAATCACTACTTTTAAAAGGAGATTATTTAGGCTATATTACTGGCTGTAACTAGCTGTTTAGCTAGGTAAAAAAAATACTTGCTATAGTGGGGGGGGGTGCGACCTTATCTAAGTATGTTTAAAGGATGTTATTTTTTATCAATTTTTAGTAGTTTGGTGTTAAGTTCACAGCTTGTTCAGGCTGATGAGAGACCTAATGTTTTGTTTATTTTGTGTGATGATTTGGGTTATGGAGATGTGGGGGTGTTTCACCAAAATTCACGTAATTCTGGTGAGCCATCTATGAAGACTCCACACATTGACCGGATGGCTAGGGAGGGGATACAGCTGAGGGCTCACTATGTGGCGGCACCAGTATGTGCTCCGTCTAGGGGATCACTTTTCTTAGGGCAGTCACAGGGGAATGCTCCGGTTAGGAATAATCAGTTTGATAAAGCTCTCCCTGATCAGCCGACTTTGGCATCTACCTTGCATGAGGCAGGTTACCGAACTGGTCTTATTGGTAAGTGGGGGCTACAAGGTAAGCAGGATGGATCCAAGAGTGGTGGAGATATGTGGCCATCTTATCCAACAAAGCGTGGGTTTGATTATTTCCTTGGTTATGTGACACATGTTGACGGGCATGAGCATTACCCTTATGAGAATATCCATTTTAAGCATAAAGCTAAGGAGGGTAAGAAATATAGAGATGCGCAGCTTTGGGAGCAGGATACTGAGATTAGTGGTGAGCTGAAGGGTTGCTATACGACTGATTTATTTACAGCAGCGACGAAACGTTTCTTGGTGTCTCATGTGAAGAGAGCGCCTGAGCAACCATTTTTCTTGATGCTTTCTTACGATACTCCGCATGCTGCAACTCAGGTAGCGACGATGGCTTACCCGAGTGGGTTTGGTGTGAAAGGTGGGGTTCAATGGTTAGGTGAGAGCGGAAAGATGATCAATACTGCTGGAGGTGAGGCGAATAGTTTTATTCACCCAGATTACCTTAGAGAAGACTGGAAGGATGTGCATAAGAGGTATGCGTCATCGATTAGACGTATCGATAACTCTGTGGCAGATGTGCTGCAGACTCTTAAGGACTTGAAGGTTGATGAGAATACGCTGGTGGTGTTTTCTAGTGATCATGGTCCTTCAAAGGAGTCTTATCTTCAAGAGCAGCTTAGGCCTGATTTTTTCCAATCGTTTGGTCCGTTTACTGGGATTAAACGAGATTGCTGGGAGGGGGGGATACGACCCGGTGCTATTGTGAGATGGCCAGCTAAGATTAAACCAGGTGGAGTGACTGAATCACCTTCACAGATGCAGGACTGGATGCCGACCTTTTGCGATGTGGCTATGACTGGTATACCTGCTATCGCTGATGGGGTGTCACTGGTGCCTACCTTACTAGGTGAAGGCGATGAGGGTTCTGAAATCTATGTAGAATATCATGTGGGGAAGAATACACCGAACTATGAACAATTTCCTAAAGATAGAGCGGGTAGTAAGCGTGGTGAGATGCAGGCGATTAGGCAGGGTAAGTATAAGGCGATACGGTATAATGTTAAGAAGAAAGAAGATAGGTTTTTGGTGTTTGATCTGAGTAAAGATCCAGGAGAAGTGAATGATTTGGCAGGTAAGCCAGGTGTGCCGGATCAGCAACATTGGTTAGATGCGGTATCAAGACATCATCACAAGAATCTGAGTGCGAAGCGTCCGTATGATGGTGTGGAGGTAGCGCCTTTGGATGTGGATGTGACGGCTGGGTTTAAGGTGACTGATGCAGGAGAGGGTGAGACGAGTTATGTGTCACGTGATAGTTACCAGATTAGTGGTTATATCAAGGTTGATACAGCAGGGAAGTATACTTTTGGGTTACCAGACGGAGTTAGGGGTTTACTGCGTATTCATCAGTTGAATGTGCTGGATAGAGATTCTAAGGAGGCTTATCAGAATGATCATACGGTCAATCTGGGTGCTGGCTATCATCCGTTCATACTTTACCTGAGTGAGCAGCCTGAGTCAGGCGAGGTGCTGCAGTGGAAGTTAAAGGGTGGGGATGGGTTTAGCACTATTCCAGTAGAGCGCTATTTTCACTAGTGAGATAGCGAGAGGGTGACTTTCTTCATTCTTCTGATAGGAGGATAGGTTGTTTTTAGCGATGTTGTTTTAGTTGATTGTGAACACGGGAACGTCATTGAGTTCCATGGGATACTTGATTTTCTTTAGTTTCTTGATGTCGTCTCGGTCTAGAGCCTCAGCGCAGAAAGGAGGCAGGATGTTTGCTCCGCCTTCGTTTTTCTTATAGGTCTTGCCTTCTTCTTCGACAAAGAGTCCACCGCCAACACGGCCACCTGGAGATTCGCCGATGACGATTAAGATGTCGTCTCCTTCATGTAAGCTAATGAACTCAGGAGCTTTTCTCATTAATGGATGGACCAACGATGGTCTAGGGACGTCTTCTCCTTTATCAAATTCACCGGAGTGATCTGTCCAGCTGCCATCAAAGACAATCTTGTTGTTCACGTAGACAATAAGAAGGTCATCATAGCGGCCTGTGAATTTAATTTTGTTTGTTGGGGTCTGGGCTAACTTTCCTTGATAAACGATGAGCCATCCAGCTGGTAGGACTTCTTTCTCAACTCCAAATGCTTTCGGGGCAGAATCTGCGCTAGTTATTGGCATCACCATATGAGAAAATATAAGTTCAAGATCTGCTTTGTAGTATTTAGATAATCTAGATTCTGAGTATCTGCCACGTTGGAGACTTTTTATTTCATCTTTATAGATTGCTGATCGGCTTCCTCCTAATTTTTTTTCGTATGATTTACCTAGTGTTGATGTTGTTCTCTTTGAGGTTTGTTTGAGGTCATAGAATGCACCTTTCATACCGTCGCCACCGATTCTACCGAATGGAGTG
>JALZVD010000079.1 GCA_023300205.1 Akkermansiaceae bacterium
GGGGTGGATTTTTTTGACCACCTCGAGCTAGGCGATCTATAAGTTATTTATATCTAGAGGGTAAAATAGGAGGGAGGCTCAAGATGGTGGGAGTGGAGTTAGTATTTATGAGTATGATGAGTCTATTGCTCCCAAATCATAAATTTCATTTCTAGTGATCTTGCTCTCTTGGAGGCTTCTTTGGCTCGGGTTCCTTTGGTGCTAGCGAGTCTTTTGGCTATAGCGATGGCAGCGTGTGGTTTTTTCTTTTCCTCTAGCATGGCAATGGCGGTGAAGCCACATTTGTAATACCATTTCCATTCGGTGATGGGTTTGTTCTTGATGTCGATGACTGAGTAGTAGATTTCTAGTGCTTGGTCATCATTGCCCATGTGTTGAAGAGTGAGGGCTTTGTTGTATTTGATTTGGTTGATGATTTGGAAGTTGGCTGGGTTTTGCTGGATGAGATTGTCATAGATTTTGAGGGTTTCGTTGAAGTTTTTAGGTATCAAGTTCCCTTGGTCGTGGTAGGCTGAGGCTAATAAGAGTCCTAGGTTGAGAGACTTCTTTCCTTTAGGCTGAGCATCAAACACAGGCTTGAGTGCTTTTATGGCCAGCTGTGGTTGATTTTTATAGAGGTGTAGCTCAGCTAGTTGGAGTAAGGCTTCTGATGCAAGAGGGGATTTATCAGTGGTGATTTTTTTAAAGAGCTCTATGGCTTTTTCTTCGGATTGAGGTGTTCCTTCTAGTTTGGCAGACATGGCAGCATAGTATTTTGCGTAATGTAATAGAGGGTAATCTGGGTAAGCTTTTTCCATGTCGAGCAAGATGGTGCGTGCGTCGTTGTGCTGGCCGTTGTGATAGAGGGCTTGCCCTTGAAGAAGGGTGAATTTAGGTCTGTGAGGATTCTCAGGATATGCATCAAGGAATTGTGTGGCGGCATCGGCGGCAGCTCCGTAGTTGGAATTTGCTGAGGCACTGCGGTAGAGTAGGTGGTAGTAGTCTATGTATTGGTTGTCTTTAAGATTTGCTTTATGAATCTTAGTAATGATGGTTTGGGAGAGGGGTAAGTCTAATGGGGGAACTCTGAGGCAATGTAGTGATAGTGCGAGCTGAGCTTCACTGAGGCGAGTGTGGTTGGGATGGTTGAGGATGAATTCTTGTAGTATGGTGCGGGCTTCGATTTTATTCTCTCTTGCTAGCCATAGTGCGTTTTCTAGAGTGAGATTTGTTTGGATGGATGGGCTTTTGATATCTTTTTGGAGTTTATGGAAGCCCTTGATGTCTGCCGCTTCTAGGTAGCTACTGGCGGCATTTATTATGGAGGCAGTTCTGAGCTGTCCGGAGGCTGAGTCCACGACTGCTTGGTATGCGGCTGCGGCTGCGGCGTAGTTTTTCTCATCTAAGTTGAGCCTGCCGAGGAGAAATGCAGCTTGTTGCTTGGCGATGGGGGCGATGGGGATACTGAGTTGCTGAATGAGCTTTAGGGTCTGCTTAGCCGCATCAACTCTACCGAGGGAGAGCTGAGTGGTGGCTGTGTCTGTGAGGGATGTTCCTGCGAGGATATGAGTAGGGTAGCGAATTCTGAGACGCGTGAATTCTGAGAGAGCTTTGGTTTTGCTGGTGGGTTCAGTTTGGCGTGCTAGATAACGTGCATAGTAGTAGAGAGAAAAGGCGCTGAGATCTGAACGTTGCTCATCTTCTAGGCTAAGTTGGTTGATGTTATCTTGGTTGTTATCATTGGACCAGCTGATGAGTTTCTTGATGTTGTTGTCGGTGATGGGGGTGTTGTTGGGAATCCATTTTCCGAGTCTGGCGAATATTGATCCTAGTAGCTGGCTGGATTTGGAGTCTAGTGAGTTGATTAGAGTGTCTATGGCTTCTTGTGTATTGCCATTCATGTAAAGAGCGTCAGCTAGGTATAGGTTGGCAAAGTTGAGGGTTTTACTGTCGAGCTTTTCGGGAGTTTTGACTAGCTTGTTGAGTAGTAGAATGGCATTGGGGTGATTTTCTTGGAGGATGTCGATCTGAGCTTGGATGAGTTGTTTTAGGATGTTTGAGCGTTCATCTTTACTGTCGATTTTTGCTAGAGTTTTGGTTGCGTTTGCGGGGTCTTTTTTAACGATGTAGAGGTTTGCTAGTGATAGGAATGTCTGAGGGGAGACGGGCTTATTGTTTTTTACTGATAGGGTTAGTGTGGAGATAGCTTTATCGATGTCATTGAGAGCTGCAGCTAGGTTGGCTATTTTAATTTGAGCGAATTGGAAGTTGTTGGATTTGGAGTTTACTTTTTCAAGTTCTAAGATGGCGTCATGGTATCTACCCGCTGTCGCGAGTGCTTGACCTTTCCAGAATGAGGTGTCTGGGTTTTTAGCAATGATAGGGGTTGAAAGGGTTGTGAGAGCTTGGTTTGGCTTAGTGGCTCTGATTTGGGATTCAGCGAGTAAAAGGAGAAGCTTGGCTTTTACTTCATTTGTTAGAGGTTGAGATTTAAGAATCTGAGTGAATTTCTTACTAGCGATGGCAGGGAGGTGGTCTGTAAGGGCATTTATACCTTCTTGGTATATGGGGTCATCGGTGAGTTTGTATTTGCTTGATTCCTGCGCGTTGATTGATCCAGCCCATGAGATGACTAGTACCGTGATGAAGTAAATAATACGCATGGGGAAACGTTAATGAATGATGGAGGTAATGTAAAATCATTTTAGTGGGTGTGAGGTGATAGGGATTGGCTTGGTTTTGAAGTGTTCATCTTTGTGGTTGCTTCAGTGGTTGAGGAGGGTAGGCTCAGGGATTGTTAGAATGAACGTATGAAGGTAGAATTTTCAAAATTTGGTGAGCGATTGTGTCTCGGGAGCGGGATCGAGGAGTTGATGAGTGATCTTGGTAATGCTTTAGCGCAGGCGGCTGAGGGTGGTGAGGAGATGATCATGCTGGGAGGTGGGCAGCCGGCGCATATTCCAGAAGTGGATGCTCTATGGCGAGAACGGATGGAGGAAATACTGGGGAAGCCGGTGAATGGAGCTGGGAGTTTTGAGGCTATAGTGGGGAATTATGATCCGCCGATGGGGACGCCTGTTTTTCTGAGGTCATTGGCGAAGATGCTGAATAAATATTTTGGTTGGGAGGTTACGGAGAGGAATATTGCTATTACGAGTGGAGGGCAGACGGCATTTTTCTTTTTGTTTAATGCTCTGGCTGGGAGGATGGCTGATGGGAGACGGAAGAAGGTTTTGTTACCGGTGGTTCCTGAGTATATTGGGTATGCGAATCAGTCAGTGGGGGAGGATTTTTTTAAGGCGTATAAGCCGATTATTGAGGAGGTAGGTGAGCATCAGTTTAAGTATAGGGTGGATTTTGACGCTCTGGAGGTGACTGATGATATTGCGGCCATTTGTGTGTCACGGCCTACAAATCCGACTGGGAATGTTCTTACTGATCATGAGATGAGGCGCTTGGCTGATCTGGCAAAGGAGCATGATATTCCTTTTATTATTGATAATGCTTATGGTGCGCCGTTTCCTAACATTTTCTTTGCAGAGGCGAACCCGATGTGGGATGAGCAGATTATTTTGACGCTGAGTTTGTCTAAGATAGGTTTGCCTGGAACGCGGACGGGGATTGTGGTGGCTAGTGAGGAGGTGGCTGCTGCGGTGTCATCGATGAGTGCTATCGTAGGGCTTGCGAATAATAATATGGGGCAGGCTTTGATGCATCCATTAATCGAGTCTGGGGAAATACTTAAGGTGAGTAACGAGATAGTGAAGCCATTTTATAAAGAGAAGTCTCTTGAAGCGCAGGGATGGGTGAGTGAGTTTTTTGCGTGTGAGTTACCTTATCGACAGCATGTGAGTGAGGGGGCGTTGTTTCTTTGGTTATGGTTTGAGGGGTTGCCGATTACGACTCAGGAGCTTTATAAGAGGTTGAAGGCGAGAGGGGTGTTGGTGGTTTCAGGGCATCATTTCTTCTTTGGTTTAGATGAAGAGGATGG
>JALZVD010000080.1 GCA_023300205.1 Akkermansiaceae bacterium
AGTAATGAAAACTCATTCGTCATTTTTGAACATGGCACATGTGTCAGACTATTAGAGCCCATAAGTGATCACTCAGAATCCGCCTGCTCATCACTTAAAATACTTTCATCTCCTAACCTAAGCTTCACCATCAAACCTCTAAACAACAGTAACTATCTTATCGTCTTCAATGATTACCTCTTCTGTTGGCTATTTGCTAAAGATATTGCCAACATGAAAGACGCGCTACTCACTGACCCAAGACTAGCCTCATCTCAAGATGACCCCTCATCCATTAAAGACATCCCAAATTTCGAAAAAAGACTTGGTAAATTCGCCAGAATCCTCATGATGAAAGATTCAAAAACTCTAACAGTTAAAAAAATAATCCGAGCCAAAAATTAAACATATACCCCCTTATATAGGTCACAACTAACTATCCTTTAATAGATCCTTCATTTTCATAGAACATTACTAAGAAAAGAAAAAATCTCCTCTTGTATGCTCAGCGAAAAAAGCGGATGATCTACCAGATGCAAAAAGGTAAGATAGACAGCGAAAACATCCTTACACAATGTAAGGAAAGTGGCTTGAGACGGACGAAAGCACTAGAGACACTTGTAGAAACACTCTTACTTAAAAACTCACCCATGACTTTGGCCGAACTTACTGACCACCCTAAGCTCAACGTGCTATGTGATCGAGCCACAGTATTCCGCTTACTTCAGCGTCTCACAGACAAAGGTATCATTCGCAGACTAGGACTTCACGAGAGAGCCGCCTACTTTACCTTACTCATTCCTGGTCGACACCAAGATTTCCTCATCTGCACCACCTGTGGCGACATAGAGCCTATCAAAGCAGCCTGCCCAGTCCACGCACTTGAGAAAGAAATAGCCAACACCACCGGCTATGCCAACCTGTATCATGAATTAGAATTTTTTGGCACCTGCCCACAATGCTGCTAAATGATGGATGATGACCAACTAATCGACCGTTTTGTGCAATTCCATGAAGTGGAAAAAAACTCCTCCCCCCGTACCTTAAGAAATTACTCTCAAGCATTAACTGCCTTTCAAAACTTCTTAGGTGATAAGTTCCCTGGATGGAAAAACTGTATTCCAGATGACTTTCGCGCCTACTTATTCCAGTGCATGAAAGATGATGTCTCCCGTGCTACCATTCGCTTAAGATTCTCAGCACTAAGATCATTTTATAAATATCTAGTGCATCGTCACGGCCTAAATAAATCTCCCCTCAATGACATCCAGCTCCCCAAGGCAGAACGAAAGCTCCCTATCGTCTTAAATCAAAAACAAATCGTTGAACTACTAGAAATCCCCCTCAAACTAGAACTAGATAAACAAGCTCCCAACTGGTTGCCCATAAGAGACTCCGCAATTTTAGAACTATTCTATTCTACTGGCATGCGTCTATCTGAACTAGCCAGCCTCAATGTAGATCACGTAGATACCCCAAATGACTGCGTCAAAGTTTTAGGTAAAGGCGGAAAAGAACGTATTATACCCATTGGCTCATACGCCATGAAAGCTATCCAGAAATACCGCAGTGAAGCAGAGCATTATGACGGAGCTCTATTCATCTCTAAGCTCCGTAAACGTCTATCCACACGTTCCATCGGGAAGCTGCTACAAAAATATTTAGCCGCCTCAACGATTCCATTCAATGTAACACCACATAAGCTCAGACACTCATTCGCAACTCACCTGTTAGATAACGGCGCGGACCTCAGATCAGTGCAGTCACTTCTAGGACACGCCTCACTATCCACCACCCAGATATACACACACGTAACAAAAGAGAGACTAAAAGATGCTTATGACGAGTCTCACCCGCGCGCAAAGTAAACGCCCTCTGCAGATTCTTAACCTCCACTAAAAATCCAGATAGATTTCAGTACGGCGATTCGCCCTCCTAGCATTCGGATCATCAGCACCATCCATCGTTGTTTGTTCCTGGCGCCTCGGCTTACTAAAACCATGCGCCTCAGTAACAATCTGCTCAGCTTTGATACCTTGTTCAGTAAGAAACTTCTTCACCGCAACAGCGCGATTCTCAGAAAGCCCTTGATTATATGCATCACTTCCAAGTCCGTCAGTATGGCCTGAAAGTCTAACCTTTTTACTCTGATCTAGCTTGAGAAGATGAGCAACGATACCTAACTGCTTTTTGGTTCTATCTACAAGACCGTTAGAATCGAATTCAAAATAGATCACAAGCATATCGCCCCCATTCGGGTTATTAATAAGCGGGGTATAATAGACATCCCCACCAGCCACTCTCTGAGCATAATCTTCAAGTAGTCTATCCAAATTAACCTCATCGATCTTCCATGGTAAATGAACTCCATCTCTAACAACATTCACTGAAAACTGAGCATCTGAATCATCACCAGACTTAACATTCACATAAAAAGCCGCCATCCGCTCAGTCATCCTCACAGCTTGCAGCGGCTTATTCTCATTCATCTTATAAGATCCATCCTCAAACAAGATACATAGTCCAGCGATCTTTGCGTCAGACACCTTACCATCATTAGCCATCATTCTTGCTTTTTCAAAATCTTGCTCAATTAGAGCCTTCAAAAACTGATGAGAAAACAAAAGCGAATCCTTAGCCTCCAAATCTGCATTACGTTTTTCAATCTGCTCAACCGTCAAAGGAACCCCATTCGCATCTTTATTTGAAAGCGGTAACACCACTTGATCGACTTTCCACATCCCATCTTTCTGCTTCGTTGCCTGCAACTTTATCTCAGACCCATCTTGGAGATGCAATGCCCAACGAGAAACTTTACCAGCCTTCACCTCCCCTAGTAGCTCGATCGCCCTCCCTTCACGGAGCTTCATTCTGTTCTCTCCATACAGCTCATTAAGCATCGCTAACTGCCTCTGATCAACCTGACCATTACCTAACACTCTAGCTAGATCTTCAATATCTCTATCAGAATCAATCTCAGACATTTTCTTTAAAATTTGATTAACCAGCTCATCAGGATCATCAAATTTCATATCCATCCCCATACGCTCTGCAATATCATCCGCACTAGGCTTTACAACTTCCATATCAGAGATCAACTCAGAAGCCTCACTCAGATCCGCCTCAACTACTAAGCCATCTTTACCTACCTTCTCATTAGCATCTAACCTATTACCAGTATCAAGCTTAGCTACATTCTCACCAGTAGTACCCCAGAAATAGGACAAGCCCATATAGGTTCCCACCCCAAATACAATAGCTACCACCAAAAAAATGATACTCTTAGATGCTCGTTTATCAGACATGTCTATAAGATTACATCGCTATCTATTCGGCGGAATGCCCTCTCGTCGTTGAACCTAATAAATCATCATTTGGCACCATGATAAATCCGCCTTCTTTAGTCATCAACTTCGTAGTCACAGGGCCTACTCCCGCAACCTTCACTTCTTCATCCTCAAAAATCAACGTCGTTCCTACCTTATAAAGATCGCGGGCATAAACTCCAGAAACGATCTGTCCAGCCATTCTCTTCAGACCCAGTCCAAGACAGATAGCCAACCCCAATCCAAATGATGCTAGAATAATTTTCACAGAAGCATTCAAAAGCTCAGTCTCTACCTCAAGCTGGCTAAGAGCCACTGTAAGAACGATGATGAAAACAAACCCAAACAGAATTCCTGATAGCACTTTAGCGTATTCTAAGCCAAGTCCATCAAGCGTCTTGAACACCACATTCTTCACCATATCAGCAATCATAAAGCCTACTAACATGATAATTGTCGCGATAAGAACCTTAGGTAAAAACGCCATAATCTTATCAATGATCATAGAAATGTCATCAACTCCCATCTGACCAGCAGCATTCTTAAAGATAAAGAGCATGACTACCCAAAATAAAACCTTCGCGAGTAACTTACTAATTCCATCCTTCACTCCAACCTTACTAAACACTGACCCGATGCCTACCTTATCAAGAAACTCATCAAACTTGATTCCTGCTAGAAACTTCTCAATACATTTCTTCAAAATAGACGCAATAATAAAACCAACGATCAGAGTAATCAACCCAATGACAATATTCGGCAAACCATTGATTAGGCCATCAAACATCTCTTGAAACGTTCCAATCAGTTTATCTGTGAATGACTTGGTACTAGCTAATGTCCTTATGTTCATAATAGGTTTGAGTTATGCTTTATAATTAATTTCTGAGCCGCTAATCACGCAGCCAAATGAGGCCCCAACGAGGCCGTGAATCGCTATACCAAAACTCATGATAACAAACGTAGTGGTATCCTTAGTGATGTTCTCGAACATAGCTCTATCCGCTATACGTTCGATCCGCTCATGGTTCGTCTGCAGCTCGACTTCCCAGCCTGCTTGCTTAAAGAGGTCTTTGATCTTTGCCTCTTCGACTTGATATGTCTGATCGTTAATCATTAATCA
>JALZVD010000081.1 GCA_023300205.1 Akkermansiaceae bacterium
CACCATAGAGGTAGCCGCTCAGAACACCACCGCAGAGCGCGTCGAGCAGTCTGCCTACAGATGTGATGCTGGAGCAAAAGCAGACCTAGCCATCCACCTCATCAATCAAGGTGAATGGAGCCAAGTCCTCATCTTCACCAAAACAAAACACGGAGCCAACCGCCTAAGTGATAAGCTAGACAAAGCAGGCATCACCTCCAGCGCCATCCACGGAAACAAATCTCAAGGAGCACGCGAGCGTGCACTCAAAGGGTTTAAAGAAAACTCAGTAAGAGTGCTAGTAGCCACAGATATCGCAGCGCGCGGACTCGACATCGCTTACCTACCACACGTCATCAACTACGAGCTACCAAATGTCCCAGCGGATTACGTCCACCGTATTGGACGCACAGGAAGAGCCGGACAGAGCGGTGAAGCTATCTCACTCGTCTGCAACAACGAACGTGCCTTCCTCAAGGATATCGAAAAACTCATCAGTAAAAAGATCCCGCTCCTCACCGACGAAAACTTCATCCCTGATCACTGGCCTGACAGAGCACCAAGCGCTTCAGAAGTCCAGAGAGCAGATGCCGAGAGAAAGAAGCAAGCCAGACAACAACGCGGACCAAGAAAACCACGCGGTGGTGGAAGAAATCAAGGCGGTAGCTCTAAACCATCATCCGGTGGTGGCGCTCCATCTTCAGCATCTAGAAGAAGATCATCTACCAGACGCAGAAGGAGTTAACAAACACTACTAAAAACAATCTAATACCTAGCCTCCTACTCATCATGGGAGGCTTTATAACTGCTAGATCAAACATGCGCATCTCCACATTATCTCAATCGACAATCGATAGGTTTAGCGGAATTGCACGCCTCTACGGGACTGATGCATTAGAGAAGTTTTCTCAAGCCCACGTAGCTATCATTGGAATTGGAGGTGTCGGATCATGGGCTGCTGAAGCCCTCGCCAGATCAGGCGTTGGTAAAATCACCATGGTAGATTTAGACGAAGTCTGCGTCACTAACATCAACCGCCAACTACACGCCATGGACGGAGAAATAGGCAAACAAAAAACAGACGCTATGGCCGAACGCATCAGACTCATCAACCCTGAATGCCAAGTCATATGCGAGCACACCTTCTTCAATGAAAAAACCGCTGAGAGACTACTCTCCCAAGGATATGATTTCGTCATCGATGCCATTGACCTCATGATGCAGAAATCTCTCCTCATCGCTGAATGCCACCAACGTAAAATCCCAGTAGTCACCTGCGGAAGCGCAGGAGGAAAAATAGACCCCACAACCATCAGAGTAGCAGACATATCCAAAGTCACTCGTGACGCCCTCATCCACAAAGTAAGAACCAGACTAAGAACCAACTTTGGATTCCCTAAAGCAAAAAACCTAAAAGCACCCAAGTTCAACATAGAAGCCATCTTCTTTGATGAATCTGCTATTCTTCCAGAAGCCAATGAATGCGATACCGACCAACCCAACAGCATGAGACTCAACTGCGCATCAGGATTCGGCAGCGTCACACACATGACAGCGACACTCGGACTCTTCGCAGCCCAACGCACCCTTCATCAACTAGCTAAATAACGCAAAGATCTAGCGCATGGAAAATTATTTCAAACTCTTAAACATCGAGCAAGCCAGCATCATTGATCTCGAGACACTCTCAGATAATCACAAAAAACTAGCAGCACAACATCACCCAGACACCCTGGGTAATAATGGAGATGACACTCACTACAAACTAATCAACACCGCCTATGCCAACCTCAAGTCCCCCTCCAAAAGACTAGCCCACCTCATGCTAATCACCGGAACGCAATATGACAAACGTGGAACAGTAAGCAATCACCTCATGGACCTATTCATGTCCACCGCCCAGTTACTCCAAGATACAGACTTATTCCTCCGCAGAAAATCCTCCACCAAATCAACTCTAGCACTAGCTATCCTAGAAGGTGAATCCCAGCAACTACAAGAACAACTAGGTAAGCAAATAAAGCACATAGAAAACGAGCAATCCTCCACTCTAAAAAAGGCAAAACACGAAACATCTCTTGAGAGCCCAGCTAGAGATCTAGCCTTCCTAGAAAAATGGCAAGCTCAGCTCAAAGAACGCTACGCCAGCTTATTTTGATCACCCTCAGGCCGGCTACCCCTAACTCCCTCTTGGATAACCAAAATCACCGCCATCAACGTCATCACAATCAAAACAGTGATATGCCAATAATAGTTAGTGAACGACAAAGCCTTACCAAAACACCCACACTCAATATTGAGCCCTCTAAAGTGCGCCGCCATCACAGCCACTAAAAAACCAACCGTCAGCAACAATACACTGGCCATGGCACCTCTAAGCATCAACCCTAAGATCAAAGCACTTCCAACCAGTATCTCAAAGACTGGCAACATATAGCCCAACCACATATCCCAAGGAGCCTCATCAAAAGGCGATATCCTAAAATACCCCACAGTTTCCACAAAGCTATTCAAATCAAGAACCTTCATTGTTCCTGCCCAGATAAATACCGCACCAAGAACAACTCGTAGCGTTATTTGCGTAATCCCCTTACTTTTATACATGCATGTAGATATAAACCATTTCATCCTCCTTGAATAGCTCCAATCCGGGTCAGTAGTAAATTTAATACATATAACCTAATTATTTGTTTGACTTAACTAAATAACTATCTAAAACAAAGATACTATGAACTATAAAACATTATTATTATTCCCGATAATAGCCATGACGAGCACAGCTCACGCTCAAACGTTTCCACAAACGATAAATGCAAGTCAAACAGGCTGGGTCGATGAAACAGGATTCGGCAACACCGGTAACTCTAACTACCTAGCTGGTGAATTCGAAGGCACCGAATACCGAAATTATTTCGAATTCGACTTCTCTGGACTATTTGGCCTAGTAACAGAAGCCACCGTCAATATCACAGCACCAGCAGGAGCATTCTCTTCTCCAAATGTAGCCGAGATCCTAGGAATCTCACTCGTTGAGACAGATGTTGATTTCTCAGCCTCTTCACTCAATAGCGTAGACCTTTTCAATGATCTTGGTAACGGAAACTTCGTTGGATCTTCTATAATAACGTCCAATGGAACAGAAGATGTCATCAGCATCGTCTTAAGCCAAGATTTTATAGACCGAGGCAACTCCAACGGCACAGTAATCATCGGCGGATCTGTCTTATCACTTGATAATGATAGCAGCACTACAGAATACGTGTTCGGTAATACCTTTGGTAATAACAGTGCAGTAACGTTGGATGTCACTGTAGACCCTAATGGAACAGCAGTTCCTGAGCCTAGCTCATCACTACTACTCGGCTTAGCTGGGCTGACATTAATCATCAAAAGGAAAAGATAGATAATAAAATCTATATAGCTTTTGCCAACCCCGTAGATTATTCTACGGGGTTTTTTTGTACTAAATGACTAATAATAGGTTGTTTGATAATGACCTGGCTAATGCATACTACGTTACATTTCCTCTCGCTCTATCTTCTTCAGATGACACTCTTTACATCGCCCAAAGCCAAGAATTGACTACGTTAGCCATTTCCAATGCTTAACTACCATCGCTGGATCCACCAAATCAGATGATAAGCACACTAGCTCTTCAGATTTAAGTTTAAGATATACTTCTGATGCTCTTCCCTCCACCAGGCACAGAAACCAATATAAATCTTAAGGATATCGTAGCTCCTGAGCCTAGATAATCACTTCTTTTACTCTTATCTAGAACAATCTTTATTATAAGAATGAAAAGATAGTTAATAAAAATTAACTACTTTCTGTTAATTATATAAATTACTTTAGCTCTGTATTTTTACTTTAATCGACTAATATATAGTCATTTACGATTAAACAGGCTAATCCTCACTTATAAAATACATTGTAAGGTAAGCTTTATTTTTTTAAAAGAATGATGATTTCAACCCCTAAATTATGAATAAATACAAAATAATTATATCGCCATTATTATTTGGTCCATTATGGCTAGTCACCTCATTACGCTCAAATGCCGTAATCGTAGCTGGCTCGAATGGCGCAAATAACACGAACAGTAATATTGAACAATTGGAAAAAATTGCACCTGACTTCGTATATGCAAACAACTTCGTTACAATAGGCGGCGGCACTGGTATCTATCTAGGCCCTGGCAACTCAGGCCAGACAGGATATGTTCTGACAGCAGATCACCTCGCTAAATTAAGCATCGGTAGTGATTTAAGGATTGATGGCAATGGTTACGAGATTCTTAGTAGAACACAAATCAATACAAATGATTTATACCTCTATGAAGTAGACTCAAACTCTATAGGTAAATTACCTGATCTACCTACTGTCTCAATTGCATCAGCTCACCCCTCGGTCAATGACGAGATCCTAATGCTAGGCCGAGGCACACGTATACAAGGAACAGACGGTAACCCGCTGACCAGTGACACGGTGAACCAAAACGGCTTCGATGTTTACAATTGGGGAGGAGCCAGTACAGAAATAAGCTTCGGACTTAATAATGTTTCTGGTGATATTCCTTGGGCAGGAGGCAATGCTACCGTAGATTGGTCAAACGGTATAGGCCACTCAGGAAGTCTATTCTACTCTATTTTCGACGATCCAGGTTCAGGAAACTATAACAACAGCTGGGAAGGCCAGGCTTCTTCAGGAGACTCTGGAGGATCAGCATTCATCAAAAGAGATGGAGTATGGGAACTAGCAGGCATAACCTCTGTCACCCTGTCAAACGGAAGACAACCTGCAAACACAGCTGCATTTGGTAATGCTACTGCTTTTGCTAACGTTGCAGCATATGAATCAGACTTTGCAAAATACATCGGTTTAAGTACTGTACCTGAACCAAGCACCGCTTTTCTAGTAGCCGCAGGATCAGCCATAGCAATTACACGTAGAAAAAGAAAAACAAAATACGAACAATAATCCATCCACAATCCGCGTGACAGAACTCCTACTAAATGAAGCTATCTATGAACGAATCATCGCCGATCTCGTACCAAAAACACAGAAGTTTCTCTGGATCGTCACAGCCGACATCAAGGACCTACACGTAGGCAAAGGCCTCAAAGGCAAACGCCAACGCTTCGTCCCGTTTCTAGAAGTCCTCAGTGACCTAGTTCAACTAGGAGTAAACATTCGCCTGATCCATGCCAAGGAACCAGGCCCAAGGTTTCGCAGAGACTTTGATAAGTATCCCGCCCTCGTTGAGAGTGATCTCTTCGAGCGGGTCCTCTGCCCGCGCGTTCACACCAAGGCAATTGTAATGGATGGCAAATCAGCATTCATCACATCCGCTAACCTAACAGGTGCTGGCCTAGGCGCCAAGTCACCACATAAAAGAAACTTCGAGGCTGGAATACTCACAGATGAGAAGCAACATATAGCACCCCTCATCGAGTGGATCGATTCCCTCTACCTCGGCGACCATTGCCTCAAATGCCAACGCAGAGAATTCTGCCCAGACCCCATTGCATAGTTGCATATTCCCCTTAGCTAAGATTACATCAATCCATGTCAGAATTATCATGCACACTATGCACAATAGACGATATCCTCACTCACGATAAAATTCACGAGTGCCTAACCTGTGGCCACGAATGGGATAGAACTGATATCCCTCACGAAGACAACCCTCCAGAACGCATCGTCAAAGACGCCTACGGAAACGTCTTAGAAAAAGGCGACGTCGTTCAAATGATCAAAGATAAAAAACTCAAAGGTACATCAAGCGTGCTCAAAAG
>JALZVD010000082.1 GCA_023300205.1 Akkermansiaceae bacterium
TCTGGCAGCTTCAGCTTCAGCTCATCATAAGTCTTTGTTGAATCTCTGATGAAACGACCAGCCATATCGTAAGCAATCTGCTTAGGCGCCTTACCATCAACGGCCTTACCATTTGTCCTAGTAAACTCAGCCGCTTTAGTTAGCGCCGGAATAGAGATCGCCCAGTCAGACTTATACCGAGTGTAAACTCCTGCATAGATCGCCAGAGCCTTAGACTTATTACCAGATTTCTCATATGACTTTGCCAGCAGCAGACTCACACGCGACTTATTCTTAGAAGAGAATCCCTCCTTATTATAAAGGATCGCTTGAGCTGTAATCTCTGTCCAGTTCTCTTGCTTATTATAAACCTCAATAATATTATAGATCGCTCGCTCTCGCGTATCTCTTGCCACATCCTTCGTTGCCAAAACATCCTTAAGAGTCTCAAGTGCCTGATTTTGCTCAGCGGAGTCATCACTCTTAGACAAGATACCAGCCTTTCCAAACTGAGCCTGCGTCCGGAACTGATTCGTATTCCTACTAAGCACCTCTTCGTAATAAGGAAACGCCTTACGTGGATTACCCGTGTGATCAGCAATGAAATTAGCTAAACGCATGAGAATGAAATCACTCAGCTCAGACTTCTCAAACCTCTTATCCATATCATTGAACATCGCTTCTATTCTCGCCTGAAGAAGCCCTACCTTATCAATAGAAGCTTGATCTTCAGCCTTCTCAGCATCTTTAATCAGATCTTCATAAACCCCAATCACAGCAATGCGGAGTAACGCTTGCGCTCTCTTATCTCCGGCATCCACTCCTGGAAAATCTTCAAAGTGCGTCTTTAGCTGCTCAGCAGTCTTACCTGACTGGAGGTAATATTTACCGTAAGTATTAATGGCCTGCTCCATTCCTGGTGCACGCTCTTGTTTAGCCATTTCAGAAATAACACCCTGGACATTTGAAAGCCCTTCCTCACCACGGCCTGCCGCCGTGAGAGCTGGCACTCCTGCTACCGCCACTTGTGTTTTATAAACAGAAGACTGTCGGTCCTTCCAGAACTCATCATAATAAGGAATAGCATCTTTAATGTTAGGATTAGGCTCTTTACCAGCCTTCTCCCCTCCATTAAGGGCCACCAACTTATAAAGTGCCTCTTCGGTTACAATATCAGCACCTTGTCTCTTAGATAACTCCAGAGCCTTTAAATAATAGTCATTCGCTGGCTCTTTTTCACCCTTAGCTCTGTGTACATCACCTCGCAGTGCAAAAGAAATACCTTCCACTGAAGAAGAAGGAAACTCTCGCTCAATCTTATCAAGGCTACCAATCGCCCCATCATAATCCTCCTCAGCAAAATAAGTATTCGCTCTATCAAACAATGCAAATGGTATATAGATGTTCTGATTAGGATCTGGATAATCAGCTAAGAACTGATCAAGATAAATTGCCGCGTTATCCCAGTCCTCACGACGTGAATAGTTAGACGCCACAAAGTAACGCGCAGCAACCTTATACTCACTCTCAGAATACATCTTCACATGCTTCTTAAGATGCTCATCTGCCTCATAAAATTTACCAAGATAGAACATAGAACCACCCAGAACATGAAGACAAAGATCATGCGGCTTCGTGTTTTCATCTAGTCCATCGATTAACTCAGATGAAACCTCATAAGCAACCTCATAATCTCCAGAATAAAAGAGAGAAATCAGCATCATATTCTTCACTGAATCTGCATATTTACTACTTGGAAATTTCTTTAAGAACAAATGGCCAAACTTCTCAGTCTCCCTTACCTCACCTACCAGAGATGATGTCCTCACTAAGTTATAAAGGTTATCTTCACGCCCTTTAGTCTTCGGATAATAAAGCTCCAATGACTTATAAGCGTTATAAGCACCTCTAGCATAACCCTCGCTTTCATGAGTGAATGCAAGAGAGCGTAATGCCAACAGTTCATGAGGCTCACCAGCAGTGATAGATTTCTGAATATGCTTAAGATCTCCCTGAATCTGACCTACTGACTGAACCGCATTTCTATTTATAAAACTATCAGCCACTCCAGACCGCTTGTAACCGATCAAATCTTTATCAAAAACAGTAAGATCTTCCACCGTCTCAATAGTGCCTGGCATCAATCCATAAAGCGTAAATGCAGCATCAATCATATCTTTTGAAAAAGCCTCAGCCGCATACTTTCTGAAGAACGGAATGAACTGATACATCTGGTATGGATCTAAAGTCAGAGCCCCACGGTTATTATTCACAAAATCCACCAACATCTTCTCTTTTTTCGTAACAATAGAAGCAGACGCAAAATCCTTAAACGCTGAAACAATCGCCGCATTAGGAACTCGCAACTTATCTTTGTTTTTAAGCGCAGTCTCATAATAAACCAAACCAGCAGCCAGCGCAGGCTTCTCTAACTTAAAATGACAAATTGCCATATTAATATTGTACATACCTAAATGATACGTATCAGCACCCCTCTTATCTGGATCTCTGTCAGCAAGAAACTTTTTATAGTTCGCAATTGCTGGCTTATATTCTTTCAATGACTGCTCAGATTGCCCCAGATACAGCAGTGATTTAATGAAATAAAGATTCTCTCCCTTCTTATCAGTAGGAAACTTCCTACACATCTGGAAGGATTCCTTAGCCGCAGCATAAAGCTTATTTGCCTGCTCCACATTTTTATCCCCGCCAGCAGAAGCCACCTTCTTAGCAAGCTGTAACTCTGTATAACCTTTATTGTAATAGATAATGCCAAACTTACCTCCGAATTGGCCTTTACCCGTCTCTCCATTCTCCTTGATTACTTTATCAAATAATCCTTTCGCTTTTACCCAGTCCTTTTCCTGCATTGCTCCGATCGCAGCAGGCATATCTTCGCCGATACCTGCATTTGCAATCTGCGGAATCACTCCCACAAGGGCCGAGCTAGCCAGCGTGAACGCCAGCGTAATTGATTTTCTCTTTTTCATAGCTTTTAAATTTCTTTATTACAATACGTTATTCATTAAGGTAGCGGAAGGACGACTCTCCATGGAAAGACGTCCTTCTCAGACTTCGTTTCTGCAGTTTAAAACGTCTATCTCTGCCAAAACATTAGGTTAAATTTGTTTTTTCGTTAATCCTATTTAGCACCCATCGAGAAAGTGACACTATTGATCCCCGCCCCCCTCAGACAGTTCAAAACATCCATAGCCGTTTGTTGATCTACTAATGGATCAATAAACAACTGAACTAGTGGCTTCGTATCATTAGATTTTGCTAAGTTACTATAAGTCACAAGACTCTCTAACAGTAACGGCAGTCTACGTCGCTCACCTTCCACAGAAGTATCAAGTGTCTCAGACTTATTCACCACCACTGAAAATCCTGAACCTGTTTTCTTAACCGCAATAAGCATCGGCTCTATCTCCAAAGGAGCATCGGACTTCTGACTCGACGGCAAGGTCATCGGTAGATCCTGCTCACGTGGCTGAATCGTAGAAGTCACCAAGAAATAGATAAGGAGGAGGAAACAAACATCAATCAATGATGAAATATCCAACGCTGGTTCATCGTCTTCCAGCATCAAGCCTTTTTTGCGTCTAGCCATAATTTAATTGAGTAAAGTTGGTTAATAATAGTGTTTGATTTAGAAAATAAATGAGACTACTCAGCTGCAAATGGATAAACCGAAAAGATAATCTGGTTCACTCCAGCACGAGCTGCTCCTGCAATAGCTGTTTGTGAAAATTCAAAAAGAGCTTTCTTATCACCTCGTAAATGAAGCTTCGGAGTGTATTCAGTAGATAACGATTTTATACGTTTCACTTCTGCCTCCACGTAATCTGCGATGTCATCTTCACTTGTCATCTTTGCATCTGCGTCATTGAAGTTCAGCTTATAATATTCTTCCTCGCCCCTCACATTGATCACGATCCTGCCGTTCTTATCTTCAGCTGCAGTAGAATTAAATGCTACTGCAGGCTTCACTGATGGATCCATCTTTACGATCATTGGTGAAGACACAACAATGAAGAAGATCAATAGCAAGAATACCATGTCAATCATTGGTGACATGTCCATTTCAGCTTCTTTTTCTTCTTTGGCGTTTAACGCCCTAAGTTTATCTGATGCCATAATTTCAAGAGTAATTTAGGTTATGGGAATAGATCAGAGGTACGCTCCTTCAGACCTCTGACCCTTCTAATCATACTTTAAACGGCTAGACCTTCTGGAATCTTAGCAAGTTGCGCATCACCATTCACAGTCTGCACAGATGCATTAAGTAGCTCTTCTGCAGATTGATTGCACTCAGCAACAAGAGCTTGATAACGCCCCTTAAAATAGAAGTAAGCAAATACAGCCAGAATCGCAACGATGAGACCCCACATAGTAGTAAGTAGTGCAATTGAAATCTGACCCGCAAGTGCCGCTGGATCCGCATCACCATCTTCAAGTTTCGCGAATGCCCCAATCATTCCGAATACTGTTCCGAATAGTCCTAACATCGGCGCTGCCTGTGCCACCAGTGATATCAGATTAATCCAAACCATGTTCTTTCTTCCTTCATTGATAGAAAAGTCTGCCATTGAATCTTCAACGCCATCTCTACCTAAATCTTCAGGACGAGTAGCATCCACATTTGGAAGTGCATAAGCCATCATCCTACCCAGATAAGAAGGGTGTGATGCAGAAAGCTCAATCGCTGATCTCACACGGCAATTCACCATGTGATCTAAAAGCGCTCCCTTGAGATCATCAGGGCAGTATTTTGCTTTCGAAAGATTAATAAAATTGAACACCGTCAGACCGATCAAAGAGATAAGACCGAACGCTACGATGAATATCGTAAGAGGACCACCATCCAAGAGGTAAGCGTCAAGAGCACTTTTCTTTGGCTTTGCTGCTTCTTCAGCTAGAAGTGGCGCTGATGAAAGTAGAATTGTTGATAGTGTGATGCCTGCAGTTTTTAGCGGGCTAGTAGCTAGATAGTTCATGATGTTATAATCGAGTATATATTGGTGTGTGTTACTAGTATTAATAGATTTCTCATTCTGCGAATCTAACGCATCTAGTAAAGAAGCATTTTAAGAAAAATCATCTCAACACATCTCTTCAGCTAAAGAAATAAACTAGAAAACATTTAAAATGCATGACTTAGGACAATCTAAATCTTAATAAAAAAAATAAATCTGTCTGATCAATCAATAATTCAGATTACTACAGTTATCTTAAACCTCAATAGCTTTACCTAGTGTAGACAAATTACATTTCTAATCGATAGCGAGACACACTCTTGTCCACCTCTCGACTCCATCCGTCAATCCCACCAACAAGAGCATAAACATGCTTCATCTCATGCCCTATAAACCAAGCACAGGTATCTATAGAACTCTTTCCCGTATGATCATAGATCACAATAACAAGATTCTCTGACCTATCCCACTGCCCAAACACTTCCTGCTGAAGCTCCTGAGTCATGAAAAAAGAACCCGGAATAGACACTGCTTCATGCTCCTCTCTAGTCCTTGTGTCTATGAACCTAACCTCTACTCCCTTTTCCATCATCTCCTTCACCTCTAACGGATCAATAAGCATCTTCTTATCTTCTTCATGGCTATTAAGAAGATGTCCAATCACCTCTTCAGCTGAAATCTCGTTCCTATCACAAACACGAATAAGCTCCTCGTCATCTTGATAAGCACAAGAACTACACCCTCCAATATGATACCTTGCAAAAAGCGCTCGCCGACCTCCCGGAAAAAGAGCCGTAATTTCACCCATCGTTGTCCGCTCATCAATCTTAACTACATCTTTAGAGTCCTCCATGAATGCTCTCATACATCGGCTAAGTCAAATTTTCCACTGTTTCTTTCTACCAAATTATGCTCACCTTCCATAGCATGAGCGACCAACCATCTCACAATCCGGTAAAATCCCAAACCAATCAACCGGAAGAAGTATCATCCAGCCTGTCTGATAATACTCTAACAACTGATTACTCTCACTTAGAACCTAAGATATACTTGCTGCCTAATCTAATGACAGCAGGCAATCTGCTCTGTGGCTTCCTCGCTGTCCTATCCATATTTAAAGGAATGCATGGAGAAATAACAGGCGCCTCACTAACAGAAATCCATAACTTCTATGAAAAAGCAATCTTCTTCATCTTCGGCTCATGCATCTTTGACCTACTAGACGGCAGACTAGCCAGACTAGGTGGACAAGAATCCCCATTTGGAAGAGAATTCGACTCCATCGCAGATGTCATCTCATTCGGCATGGCACCAGCATTACTCGTCTCTAAAGCCGTACTATTCAATCTCCCAGCTGAAATCGAATGGATCGGCTGGGCTGTTTCATTTTCCTACCTACTCTGCGGAGCCATGCGCTTGGCTCGCTTTAACTGCCTCGCTGCTATCCCTGAGAGAGAAGGCGAAGATAGAAATACAGACTTCCTCGGCATCCCTATCCCAATGGCAGCAGGCTTCATCGCCTCACTCACCTTCCTACTATCTAACTTCTACGAGGTAGGTAAAGACCTCGGCGCATGGAACTATATCCTAGTTGGCGTCATGATCGGCCTCTCCATACTTATGATAAGTAATGTCCGCTACCCTAGCTTTAAAAAAGTCGACTGGCGCACCAAAGGATCAGTCTGGAGCATTCTACTTGTCACATTGAGTGTCGGCTTACTCTTTAACCCTACCACACGCTGGTACACTCCATCAGTCATCTTCACTCTCTACTTAATATACGGCCTCATACGCCCTCTCCTCTCTAAAAAAATGCGCCATTCACTAAGCGAGAAAATTGGGGGATAAAACCTCCCATAAATTGTTAGTCCATACTAACCAACAGATTATTTCATTCTCTAACGAGAAATAACTTCCCCTAAAAGCCATTAAGAGTTATATTACACATATGATCAATGGATTACTTTCTCTATGCATCCTCATCGTTTGTGCCACCACTACTTTAGCTGGCAAATACACCACAGTTATTCTTGACCCCGGCCACGGAGGTAAAGATCGAGGTGCAAAATGGGGTGGTGTAAGCGAAGCATACTTAAACCTAAGAGTAGCATTCAAAGTAGAAGCTCTACTCAAAGCAAAGAAGATCCCTGTAGTCATGACTCGTCGCAGTGATATATTCCTTTCATTATCCCAGCGTGCTAATATTGCAAACAGATACAAAGACGCCATCTTCGTTAGTATTCATTTCAATGCACACTCTAACACTAGCATCAAAGGTGTCGAAACCTTCTACGCAAGTGCTTCTGGCAGAAGAATAGCCTCTAACATACAAACAAGACTCAGCGCCTACACCAAAACCCGTAACCGTGGCATTAAAAACGGAATTGGATACGCCGTCCTTAATCGCACCAAATGCCCTGCAGTACTCGTTGAATGCGGATTCATCAGCAACTCATATGAAAGAAGTAGATGCGCTCAATCATGGTACCAAACCCTTGCCGCTCGTGGCATCGTTGAGGGCATTATTAAATCCAGATAAGTGCTCCGCAGTTAACATCTTAAAAAAAAATCAGTAAATCTTTACGGATTTACTTGATCTTTATCTCGTTTTGCTCCATTAAATCTCCAGTGACCTATGGTTTTTGGTCTTAAGCTTTTGGGAGGGGGCTTAAGATTCTGTTTTACCATAGGTCACTACTTTTTTACCCCAAAAACAAGAACACTTTAACTATCTTAAAAAAGAACAAGTTAAGACACCTTACTAACGTTCTCCAAATAAATCTAGATCTTGATCATCTACGATATACCCCTCATCTACAGCTAAGCTTTTGCCTAAAGCCGCT
>JALZVD010000083.1 GCA_023300205.1 Akkermansiaceae bacterium
ATGAGATGGCGGTTCCGTCTGATTTTACGGTGGGGTCGTGGATGATGTTCGCTAGGGATGTGCCTTCGAGGTGGGTGGGTTTTTGGATGTTGATGAGGTCACAGATTGTGGGGTAGAGATCGATCGTTTCTACGACTTCGTTTGATGCGACGCCTGCTTGTTTTATGGCTGGTAATTTGATGCAGAGTGGTGAGTGGAGAGCTACTGCGTAGGGTGAGTGTTTGCCCCAGATGTGTTGTTCACCGAGGTGCCAGCCATGGTCGCTCCAGAGTATGACGATGGTGTTTTTGTCCGCGCCGCTCAGTGTGAGTAGTTCTAGGATGGTGCCTACGTGGTGGTCTGATGAGGTGATGCATGCGGCGTAGTGTTTTCTGATTTCTTTTGCGTATGCAGGGTCTTTATTGGGATCAGCGGGATGGGTGTATTGCTTATTGAACTCACCACTAGGGTGCCAGAATTCATGTTTTGCTGGGCGTTTGTTGGCGGGGATGGGTGGGAGTTTTATGCCTTGGTATTTTTCTAGATGCATGGTGTTGCAGGCGAAGGGTAGGTGTGGTCTGAGGAGGCCTACTGCGAGAAGCCAGGGTTTTTCTTGGTGGGTGACTGTTTGGAGCTGTTTTTTGAAGCCATCGATGGTGGCGTCATCTGGGTAGCGTGCGTCTTTGGTGTCGATGGCTGGGGAGTTTTCTCTTTTGCGAGCTTTGCCGTCATGGTAGCCGTGCATGAGTGCTTGTGCGTTTTTCCATTCGGCATTGGACTGGATGGATGAGTCCCAGGCGTTAGGGATTTCTGGCTTGGTTTGGTCTGCCCAGTTTTCACCTGTTAGGTTTCCGGGGTAGTGTGAGACTTTGCCGACTGCGGCGGTGAAGTATCCATGTTTTCTAAGGTATGCGGGGAGGGTGGGAAGGTTTTTGTGGTCGTGTTTTGGGATGCAGCCGTTTGAGAGTTGGCCTGGACCATCTGGGTATAGGCCGGTGAGCATGGTGAAGCGTGATGCTCCGCAGGTGGGGGCTTGGACGTAGTGGCGTTTGAAGAGGCGAGCTTGGCTGAAGAGTTTCTCTATGTTGGGGGCTTTGATATAGTCTTTACCGAATGATGGGAGCTCAGGGCGGAGGTCATCAATACAGATGAGGAGGATGTTTGGTTTTGGTGTTTTAGAGTCTGACTTTTGGCCGTGGGCAAAGATGGTGATGAATGTTAGGAATACTGAGAGTAGCGATATCAACTTCATGATATTAAGTTAATGGCGGGTGAATTATAGGCAAGTGAAATGGTGGAGCGAGTTTAGTTATGTGATGGATTATTTCATTGTGAGGTAGTATTGATGGTGTTAGAAATATGGTTATGAATGAGGTTTTATTAGCATTAGTAGCAGGTGTGGCTGTGGGGGTTATTTTTTCTTTGTTGAGGCTGCCTTTACCGGCACCTCCGGTGCTGTCAGCTGTGATGGGAGTGGTGGGTATTTATTTGGGAGGTGAGTTGTATCAGTGGGCCCTACAGCAGTGGTTCACGAAGTAGGGGGAGAGTGTGTTGTATAAGGCGAGGGATTATTCTTTTTAAAGGGTTGATGGAGGTGTTATGGAGGAGTTTGTGGGAGGTGAGTCTTTCTTGTGTGGATAAGATCTAACTTTTTATGAATTATTGATGGTTAGTTGCGTCTATATAACGTATGGATTGGCATAACAAGATGACTAGACTTCTGAGTGTATTTTTATTTGCCACGTTGTTGAACGTGATTTCTTCCCCAGCGATGGGACAGACTGTGAGCCGGGCGACTTTATCTACTCCTATGCCTAGGGCTCCGGCTCCTAGTGTGTATGCTAAGCGAGTGATTGTGGTGGATAATGTGACGGGAAAAATTCTGTATGAAAAAAATTCTCAACAAAAGTGTGCGGTGGCTTCTACTCAGAAATTACTGACAGCGGTTTGTGTGATGGAGGCGGGGTCACTGGAGGATAAGGTGAATGTGGTGTGGACTGATACGAAGGTGGTGCCGACTAAGATAGATATTCGCTCTGGTGAGACTTATAAGCGTAAGGATATTTTAAAGGCTCTGTTGGTGAAGTCTGGGAATGATGCGGCAAGGGCGCTGGCGCGTGATGTGGCGGGGAGTCAGGTGAAGTTTAGAGCGGTGATGAATGCTAGGGCGAAGAAGATGGGGATGAATAGTTCTTATTTTTATAATGCTCATGGTCTCACTGAGGGTGGTCAGTATTCGACTGCGAGGGATATTGCGATTTTGATGAGAAAGGTGGTAAGGATGCCGACTTTAAGAGCTTATATGGGGACGAGTGGGTTTTATTTCCAGCCACCTTCGAGAAAGAAATATTATCTGACGAATACGAATAAGCTTCTTAAGAGTTTGAGTTATTGTATGGGTGGTAAGACGGGGTATACGAAAGCAGCGGGGCGTTGTCTGGTGAGTTATGGTGAGTTGAAAGGGCGTTCAGTGATTGTAGTTTGTCTGGGTTCTACTCCTTCCAAGATCTGGGATGATTCTGCGAAGCTTTTTAAATGGAGTCTTGAGCAGCCAGGGTTATAATGAGGTCAGTGGAGGATGAGTTGTTAGATTTGGCTCAGGGTTCTCTGAGGCGAGAGCTCCGCTGGGTGGGGAGTGGGCAAGGTAGGGAGATTTTGCTCGATGGTGAG
>JALZVD010000084.1 GCA_023300205.1 Akkermansiaceae bacterium
GTGTAGTTTGTTTTCTCTATAGTTTTTTTAGTATCAGTGGGAGAGTCTGCTATTTCAAGGGGTGATGAATGAGTAGGGTTTCTGAGGTGGTATAAGCATGTAGCGACAACTCCAGCGACGGACATGACTAGGATGGCGAGCCAGATTGTGACATTTAGCCTTAGAAACCCTCTTCTTGAGCGATGGGCTTGTATGGATTGCAGGTGGATTTTCATTTGTTTAGAAGAGAGCGGTTTAGATGATTTTGTAGTGCTGTAGCCATTGTTCTACTTTCTGGATATCTATGGGCTTGGTAATGTAGCTATTCATTCCTGCAGCGATACATTTGGCTTCATCTTCTGGCAGGACATTAGCGGTCATGGCTATGATTGGGATGTCTTTATAGTGTTTGTAGGTAGGGTTTTTCCTGATTTGTTTCGTTGATTCAATTCCGTCCATGACCGGCATTTGCATGTCCATGAAGATGATGTGGTAGAATTTATTTTCTGCGAGTGCTGCGAGTGCTTCTTCTCCATTGTGAGCTACATGGACAATGATGCCGATCCTTTCTATTAGGAGCTTGGCAAGTTTTGCATTGATGTGATTATCTTCTACGATAAGAGCGAAGACCTCTTGTTCTGGTGGAGGGAGGTCAGAGGGTAGTTTGATTTGTGTGTGTTCTGTTACGGTTGATTTCTGCGCGATAGCTTGGAGCATGGAATTCATGAGCATATTTTCTTTAACGGGCTTATAGATAAGGTCATCAAACCCTGATTTGAGCACCTGAGTTTTAGTGGCTTCTCTTGAAGAGGTAACTAGTATCATGGGAGGGGTATAGGTTTTATTGCTGGCCGAGTATTCTTTTGCGAACTGGAAGCCATCCATGTCTGGCATGAGCATGTCTACTAGGATGAGATCAAATTGATCTATCGTATTATCTAATATAGCGAGAGCTTCCCTAGGGGAGTCACTTGTAGTTACTACGCAACCCCATTTGGTTAGTCTAGCGCGCATGAAGTCTAGGTTGATGGGGTTATCATCAAGAATGAAGACTTGAATTCCTTTGAGGGGTGATGTGGATATGCTATTTAGTTGGTATTTATTTTTTGCGTGTAGAAGTGGGATGGTGATGACGAATTCTGAGCCTTTTCCGACTTTAGAGTTTGCAGAGATTGTTCCTCCCATGGCATCTGTGAGCTGCCTGCATATGGCTAACCCTAGGCCTGTGCCACCATATTTTCTGGTTGTGGAGGCGTCAGCTTGCTGGAATGGTTGAAATAGTTGTTCCTTAATTTCATCGGTAAATCCTATTCCGGTGTCATTGACTGAAAACTGGATGAAGTTCTGGCTTGGCTTTTTGACTTCTATGGATACGGCGCCGTGTTCGGTAAATTTTAGGCCGTTGGATACTAGGTTAAGCAAGATTTGTTTGAGTCTTCCTGAGTCTCCGTGGATGTGTCTGGGGATATTAGGTTGAATGAAGTAGAGTAGATCTACTTGTTTCATGGCAGCTGTTTGAGAGTGGATGTCTAGTATGTCTTCAATACTCTCGGTGAGGTCATAGTCGACGTGTTCTAATTCTATCTGACCGGATTCGATACGAGAGAAGTCAAGGATGTCGTTGATGATGTTGAGCAGGATGTCGCCACTTTTCTTGATTAGTGAGAGGTGTTCTTGCTGTTCTGTGGAGACTTCACTCTGTAAGAGGAGGTTAGTGAATCCTATGATTCCATTGAGAGGAGTCCTGATTTCATGGCTCATTGTAGCTAGAAAGAGAGACTTTGCTTCATTTGCTTTGATTGCTGTATTCGTGGCTACTTTTAGATCTTTTGCCGCTTTTTGGTTGGCGGTCATGTCTCTGATGATGCCTTGTATGATGGTTTGGCTGCCGAATCTGAGGCGTGTAGCGGCGATGTCTACAGGGATTTTTTTGTTATTACTGTCTAGTAAATGGCATGCAAAGCGTGTGTTTCCGGTGTTGATGATTTTTCTGAGAGCTTTTATACAGGTGGCTATGGAGTCTCTTGAAGGGATACTAGAGATTTGTGAACCCACGAGTTCTTCATGAGTTTTACCTAATAACTTGCAGATGGTTTGGTTGGCATCGAGAATTTTTCCAACGTGGTCTTGTATGATGATTCCATCTTTAGAGTGTCGAAATAAAGCCGCGAATTTTTCTTCTTCGCGTTTGTATTTAGAAGATTCAACAACAATTTTTTGCTCTAGTTGGAGATTGGCGTAGTAGAGTTGGGAGCTTTTTTCTTCTAAAAGCAGCTCAGCTTGTTGGCGTGCTTTTTTTTCACGCTCATAGCGCGTCTTCCATTTTTCACCAATGGGATCGATGTCAGACATTTCAGGGTGATTGATCTGCCTTTGTTATGATGAATAGCTCTTGGTTGTCCGATATTTTCTCACGCTGGATCGAACAATTTCTTTTGAAGTGTTCTAGGCTACCTATGATGAGCCCTTCACAGACGTCTTCCATGTGTCTGTTAGATTTATAAATCATGTGTAGTTCTCTGGACGAATTTGGTCTGGAGCAAATGAATGTAGGTAGTTCAGCATCTGGGTAGAGCTTTCTAACTTCTACATGGATATAGGTTTCAACTTGTTCTAAAAAGTCTAGAGGGTCAGTGGTTTTCTGGACAAATTCTGGATATGTTCTAGCAAGGCTGTGAAATAAATAGGTGCCGAATGTTTTGAGCAAGATAGGAATTGAAATATTACTTTCGTTGCTGAGATTGGTAACGAGATCTGCAATTTCAGTGTGTGAGTATGTTCCTACTGATGTGTAGGATCCTCCAGATGGGAGGTTACTTTTTTCGATAATGGTGTCTACCATATCTAATGAGAATGAGTTTTCTACCATGGTGAGAAACTCTGTAAAAACAATACCTTTCATGAGTGAAGTGTCTAAGTTTTGTTGAGCTGAGGGAAGAATAAAATGATGTTATAAATTATGACGTTTGATTTTATTATAGATTGATTTTTCTGTGATGCCGAGTGTTCTGGATGTTTCTGCTTTGTTACCGCCACAGTAATTGAGTGCTTGGATAATGGCTTCTGCTTCGATCTCGGCGAGAGTGTGGCCTGTAAGACCAGACATTGAGGATTGTGTTGCCGTCTGACTAAGATCATTAGGTAAGTCTTGAATATGGATGATATTATCTTCACAGAATACAGAGGCTCGTTCGATTAGGTTTTCTAACTGACGGATATTTCCAGGCCATTGGTATTGTTTTAGAATGTTCTTTGCGTCAGATGAAATGTTGATGAGTGTGGAGTTTCTACTTTTGGCGATTCGATTTAGGAAGTGTTCAGCTAGTGGGATGATGTTTTCGATTTGTTCGCGTAATGGAGGGAGCTCTAGAGGGATGACGCTGATTCTGTAGAAAAGGTCTTCTCTGAATTCTTGGTTCGCGATCTTCTCTTTAAAATTGATGTTGGAGGCAGTTATGATTCTTGTGTCTGACTTGATGATTTCAGTTCCGCCTATTCTGCTGAATTCTTGATCTTGTAGGACGTTGAGTAGTTTTGGTTGGAGATCTAGGGGGAGGTCACCGATTTCATCTAGGAATAGTGTTCCTCCAGCCGCTGCTTCTATTTTTCCTATACGTTTCTTTATGGCTCCGGTGAATGCGCCTTTTTCATGACCGAATAGTTCGCTTTCTAAAAGCTCTCTTGGTAGAGCGGGGCAACTTACTGTGATGAATGGTTTGTCTTTCCTGTCACTGTTAGCGTGGATGAGTCTGGCGAAAATACTTTTACCTGTGCCGCTTTCACCTGTGAGTAGAACAGTGGAGTCTAACTTAGCTACTTTTAGGGCTTTATTTTGAATATCTATAGTAGCAGGAGACTTGCTGATGAGATTAATTTCTGATGAATGAGATGAGAGAGAGTCTGATAGATTTTCTTTTAGTTGGTTATTTTCTTTTTGGATTTTGCTGATTTTGCGAGCATTTCTGAGTGAGGTGAATAGTTCATCCAAATTAAATGGCTTAGTTAGATAGTCTAGTGCACCAAGCTTAACTGCTTGCATCGCTACAGACGCATCATGTTCGTTGCTTAGCATGATGACTGGTGTTTTGTTGTTAGATTCTGCTAATTTTTGCAAACACTGGAGGCCGTCCATTTTGGGCATTTTTACGTCTAAGAGAATGACGTCTAGATCGTCATTCAGTAGCTTGAAGACTTCTTCTCCATTTTTAGCTGTAATGGGGTGGAAGCCGAAGTGAGTAGCTTTGATTTCTAGAAGGCGGCGTATTGTGGAATCATCATCCGCAATTATTAGATTGTATTCTGCCATTGTGTGATTATTTTTGATTTTATTAGAGGTGAGATGATGGACGAGGTGCAAATAGATAGAGATTATTTACTGCAAATAGCAGGTGATGATAAGAAATTGGTGATGGGTATCATTGATGATTTTGAGCTTGAATCTATGGGTTTGATCACTGAGTTAAGTAGATTAAATGAAGAGTATCTGTTAGATGTTAGGGATATTTTTCATAAGTTCAGGGGGGCGTCTAGTTCTCTTGGTATGGTTACTTTGTCCGAGGCTCTTGTTGAGTTAGAGGGTGTTGATGTGAAGTATTGGAGTAGCGGGAAGGTTGATCTACTGTTCATTTCTGAGTGTCTGACTAAGTCGGTAGCGCTTTGTAAGAGTTCCTTGGCTTAGTTAATCTTTTACGACTACTGTATTTATTACAGTGTTTTGGGTTAGGTAGACAGTAAAAAATACAGTCTTTTTTAATGGGTTATCTACTGTGAGGTTTTCATGGTTATTATAAGTGTCTATTTTATAATGAGTTGAGTTGAATTTAGAGATGTTGGCATGGAATGAGTATAGGTAAGAGTCGAACCCAAGGGGGTTATAACAACTCATACCATACATTATTCATGCAACCTATATTCCATACATTACTCATCTGCACAGGGTGCTTGGTTCCATTTATAGGAGCAGCTCAAACGGTGTATTCTGAAATTAAGGTGACTCTGTTAGAGGCTCCAAATGATTCTGATTATAATGTGGGAGATGTTTATATGCTTTACCTCTCTTATGATTCATCTCAATTATTAGGTATTGGTGAAGAAGTGATTTTAGTTGGTGATATTGTTTCACTTCGCTTTGATTTTAATGGCGCCACTTATGATGAAAGGGATGATGTGGCATCTGATTACCCGAGGCTTTATTTTTCAGATTCCAAGCTCGTCGGAATGGACTATTGGAATTCTAATGGGATCGAGGGTGGCGGTGATAAGTCCTTCTTCAGTTTTTATAAGGACCAATCTTTTAGTTACTCACCTTATGGGAGCTCAGAGTTCACAGGAGTTTATACGATGAGTGTTGTGCCTGAAGTTCAATCTACGACCCTGCTCAGCTACGGGCTGTGGCTTCTTTTAGTCAGACGTAAACGCAACTAATCAAAACATTTTTACTTACCCTATTATGACAACTCAAGAAATAGTCGAAACGAATTTTCTAAGAATTATCAACAGAGAGATGATGGAGAATAAATTAGATCCAGTGTGTTACAGCGAAGCTCAGAGAAGAAGCTCAAAAGGCTCAAATTCTACGATGAAATTCTATGTAGCACTGAGACTGAAAGCTCTGAAAGCGGTGGGTTCTGGTATTCCTGTTATGAGAGGTAAGTCATCACTGATGACTACTCAATCATGCCATAAGCATCGATCTCGTAATACTAAGAATAGATATGACAAGAGTTCTCGAGAGAGGTGTCAGAAACAGCATAGAATAGAGCTCTGGGTTAGTAACCTGATTTTATTCATAGGGAGTATAAGCGCGATATGTTGCTTATGGAGCTTTCGTGGTGAGAGCGTTTCTAACCTCCCTTATTTGCCTCTTGCCTTGGTGGTGGCAGTGATTCAGTTGATACCTTGGATGATTAGACAATCGGGGCTTTGTTCTTATCTGAGTGCTACGACTTCTCTGTGTATTTTAGTGGCGTGTGTCTCATGTGGGTCTGGGGTGAAGCTATTAAAATCTGATCCAATTAAACAAGAACCAGTGGATGGGGAAACGAAGATACTAGAGAATACAATTACGATTATTCCTGCAGCAAGTGGGTCGTCTGCTGTTCAACAAACAGCAGCTCTTTCTAAGAACTAACACGATTTAACTTAACCAAATAAAATAATGAATAAGAAAATGAAAAATAAGATAACCACAAAACAATTAGTGTCTATTTGCGCTGGTTTGTTAGTGGGGCAATCTCCGGTATACGCGGATGTGGTTGTCGATACAGAATTACTTCTGTTAGTGGACGTGTCAGGAAGTGTGGATAGTAATGAATATGGACTGATGATGGGCGGATATGCTGATGCATTTAGAAATCTGGAGATCAGTGATTCTATCGGTCAAGGGGCTAATGGAGCTATTGCGGTGTCTCTGATGTTTTGGTCTGCGAGTAGCCAGCAATCTGTTGGTGTAGAATGGATGAAGATAAACGATGAATCTAGTGCGAATAGTTTTGCAGATGCGATCGATTCGACTGTGAGACCATTCCAGAGTCTCACGGCTATTGGCTCAGCTCTTACAGTAGGTACGCAGGCCTTTGGCTTGGAAACTGGTGGCGAGGTGAGTAATGGGTTCAGCAGTATTACGCAGATGATAGATATCTCTGGCGATGGCTTAGATAATGATACTCCTCCTGCTAGCGATAGAGCTCAAAATGTAAGAGATGCACGAGATGCTTCTATTGCGGCAGGAGTGGATATGATCAATGGCTTGCCTATCGGTAATGCAGGTGGAGCTCTTGAGCAGTATTACATCGATAATGTGATCGCTAGTTCGATAGATCAGGAGGCTTTCACGCAGAAAGTGGATACGTTTTCTGATGTTGCTAAATCACTGGAGGTAAAGTTATCTCGCGAACTCAAGGCTGGAGCAGAGGTTTCTGTAGCGGTTTCTGCAGTGCCTGAGCCTTCTGGTGTAACGCTTCTGGGAATAGGTTCATTGTTGTTTTGTTTGAGACGCAAGAGGTCTAGTTAGATGAGATTAATTCCCAACGAATGTTCATCTCCCGAGGGGAGCACCAAAGATATTCCCCAATGAGAAGGTGAGTGGTCAATTTAGTAAGTTTTCATATTGCTATAACATCTAGAACTTACGACTGCTTACCTTCAATCATGCCTATACTTTTTCATGGAAGTATAGGTGTGATTTTTTGTGCTGGGTGGTTCGTTAGAGCCTAGTTTTGTAGCGTGGACCAGGGAGCTGGATGATGATTTTTTTTATCTCTAGTTTGAGTAATGCAGGGAGGAGGACTGGGATTTTTAGTTTTGTAGTGGCGATTAGTTGATCAATGGTGATTTCTTCATTACTTAGTTGCTCATAGACGAGAGTTTCTATGTCTGTGAGTGTGGCTAGATCTGGACGGCTGGGTTCTGTGGGCTTACTGTGTGGGATGTCTATGAGTGGTAGCGCGGAGAGGTCATCTAAGATGTCTTCCGCTTTGGTGACGAGGGTTGCGCCTTCACGGATGAGGTGATTACAGCCTGCTGAGGTAGGTCGGTCAATGGGTCCAGGGATGGCGTAGATGGGTTTGCCCATTTCTGTGGCAAGGTTTGCAGTGATCATGCTGCCGCTCCATTGTGGGCATTCGACGACGAGTGTGGCGTTTGCCCATGCGGCAACGATACGATTCCGCATGGGGAAGGTTTTTTTATCTGGTGATTGGTGGATGGGGAACTCTGAAACGACGGCGCCGTGAGAGGTGGCTATTTTTTCTGCAAGTGCCATGTTTTCTGGCGGGTAAATTTGGCCTAGGCCGGATCCTAGGACGGCGATGGTGCGGCCGTTTTCCCCGGATGCGATGGCGCCTTCGTGCGAGTAGGTGTCAATTCCACGAGCCATTCCTGAGATGATGGTGAGGCCGGCGGATGCGAGTTGGAGTGC
>JALZVD010000085.1 GCA_023300205.1 Akkermansiaceae bacterium
CAGAGTTATTATTATTTTATGCAGGAGCAGTTGTTTAAGCATATCAATGTGGCGCCTGGGAATATTCATCTACCGGATGGAGTGGCGCGCGATATTCCTAAGCATTGTGCGGATTATGAAGAGAGAATAGTAGATTTAGGAGGGATCGATATTCAGGTGTTAGGGATAGGGTCAGATGGGCATATTGCTTTTAATGAGCCGTCTTCATCTTTGTCATCACGGACACGGATTAAGACGTTAACTGAGCAGACGATTGAGGATAACGCGCGGTTCTTTGAGGGTGATGAGTCACAGGTGCCGACTCATTGTATTACGATGGGGATAGGGACGATCATGGAGGCGCGGATGAATGTGTTGTTGGCGTTTGGAGGTGGAAAGGCAGAGGCGATTAGGGATACGGTGGAGGGGCCGGTTTGTGCGATGGTTCCTGCGAGTATGTTACAGCATCATCAGGTGGCGAAGGTGTTTATTGATGAGGCTGCTGCGGGGATGTTGAAGTTGAAGGGGTATTATGAATGGGTTTATAGGGGGAAGCCGGAGTGGCAGAGGGATAGGTAGGGGGGAAGTTGGTAGTTGTTAGTTGATGGAGTCTTTGGCTGATGTGGGGTGTGTGTTTTCGTTTTTTGGAAGATGCAAATAAAATATTTCTTGTGGAAGTGGTGGGGTGTGAAATGATGGGTGTAATCAAACCGAATTTATCGATGAAGAAATTATTTTTAGGGATTAAAGGTCATGTGTTGTGTGTGGATCAAGATACAGGACGTGAGGAATGGAGGACGAAACTGCGCTCTTCTACGATAACGAATGTTGTGTGTGTGGGTGAATTATTACATGCGTATTCTAGAGGTCATTTGTTCGCTCTAGATCCGAAGACGGGGGATGTTCTTTGGGAGAATTCTTTGAATGGCTTAGGTTACGGTTTTTGTATTATTGCTAGTGAAGGTGATCGTGGTTACGTGCAATCGGCTAGTGCGATTCAAGCTCAGCAGGCAGCGGCGTCAGCGAGTGTTGTGGCAGCGACTGCGGCTAATACGAATAGCTAGTTAACTTAGAAATAGATGAAACCAGATAGTAAGAAAATGAAATCAGGGGTGAAGCAATGGGTTCTTGTTGCGTTGTCCTTTGGGGTATCAATGGGGATTTTCTTTTCAATTCAAGATGGTAACTGGAAGAAGGGGATGGTGCTTGGTGCTACATTAGGAGTGTTTCCTAGGGGTGAATCTCTAGGCTATGCAACTGTTATCCCTTCAGGATATTTGGATTTTTGATGGTGGACTTATCGACGGGGACGTCGATGTCACGGTTTTACTTAAGCCATTTACCAGTTAGGGAGGTTTTTGATTTGGCGATTTTTGATGGGGGGCCTTGGGCGATTATTTTTCCGCCGTGTTTACCGCCGCCTGGGCCAAGGTCAATGATGTGGTCTGCGTGGCGGATGATGTCTAGGTTGTGCTCTACGATGATGAGGGAGTTTCCGGCGTCTCGGAGTTTTGTTAGGGCGGTGAGGAGGATCTCGATGTCTTTGAAGTGGAGGCCAGTGGTGGGCTCGTCTAGGAGGTAGAGGGTGTTGCCGATGGAGGTTTTAGCGAGTTCTGTGGCGAGTTTGACGCGCTGGGCTTCTCCTCCTGAGAGGGTGTTGGCGGGTTGACCTAGTTTGATGTATCCTAGGCCGACGTTTACTAGGGATGATAGGATGGCGTCTAGTTTGGGGATGTTGGTGAAGAAGGTTGCGGCTTCTAGGGCGGTCATTTCTAGTGTTTCTGCGATGTTTTTTCCTTTGTAGGTGATTTCTAGGGTCTCGCGGTTGTAGCGTTTGCCTTGGCAGGAGTCACAGGGGATGTAGGCGTCTGCTAGGAAGTGCATGTCTACTTTTATGGCTCCGTCACCTGAGCATTTTTCGCAGCGGCCGCCTTTGATGTTGAATGAGAATCTGCCGGCTTTATAGCCGCGCTGGCGTGAGAGTGGGAGCTTGGCGAAGAGTGCGCGGATGTGGTCTAGGGCGCCGGTGTAGGTGGCGGGGTTGGAGCGTGGGGATTTGCCTAGGGCGGACTGGTCGACTACGATGACGCGGTCGATGTGTTCGATTCCTTCGATTGATTTGTGTGCTCCTGGTGTGGCTTTTGTTTTGTGAAATTTTCTGGCGAGTGCGCGGTGGAGGATATTGTGGATAAGGGTGGATTTTCCGGAGCCTGAGGAGCCTGTGATACAGACGATTTGGTTTAGTGGGATGGAGACTGTTAGGTTTTTGAGGTTGTGTTCTGTGGCGCCGATGATTTTTAGGGAGTGATCAGTGATGGGTGATGGGTGATGGGTGGGGAGTGCAGGCTTTGTTTGGTTTTTGTTAAGGTACTTTGCAGTTAGGGAGGTTTTTGATTTTAGGAGGTCTTTTGGGGTGCCGGAGAAGAGGAGTTTACCGCCCTTGGCGCCGGCTTGTGGGCCGATGTCGATGATCCAGTCTGCGGCGCGGATGGTTTCTTCATCATGCTCGACGACGACGACTGTGTTGCCGGCGTCACGGAGTTTTTTGAGTGCGGTGATGAGCATGGCGTTGTCTTGCTGGTGGAGGCCTATTGAGGGCTCGTCTAGGACGTAGATGACGCCGGATAGGCCTGCACCGATCTGGGTGGCGAGGCGTATGCGCTGGGATTCTCCGCCGGAGAGGGTGCCGCTTTTACGGTCTAGGGTGAGGTAGCCTAGGCCTACGTTGTTGAGGAATTCGAGACGTTCGTGGACTTCGTTGATGAGGTTGTTTCCGACGTCTTGGTGTTCTGGTGGGAGGGTGAATGTGGCGAGGGTCTGGAGGGATTCTTCTACTGGGAGTTGGGTGAAGTCTTGGATGCCGAGGTTGTTTATTTTTACGTTGAGGATTTCTGGTTTGAGGCGTTTTCCGTCACAGGTTTTGCAGTGTTGGGAGGTGAGGTATTTGGCCATACTGCGTTTGACGCTTTCTGATTCTGTTTCGCGGTTGAGGCGTTCTACGGTGTTGCAGAGTCCTTCGTAGGTTTTTTTCCATGGGATGAGTTGGTCATCGCGTTCCCAGA
>JALZVD010000086.1 GCA_023300205.1 Akkermansiaceae bacterium
ATTAAGACGCTTTTGCTGACATTTTTCTGCCGTCATATGGCTGATATGGTGAAAGCTGGCTACCTCTACATTGCGCAGCCCCCACTTTATAAGGTTACTCGTAAGAAGCGTGAGGAGTATATTGCTGACGATGATGCACTGAATGAGATTTTGATCCAACTTGGTTCTGAAGATGTGAGGCTTAAGAAGTATGGAACGAGTGATGAAGTTGATTCTGATTTACTTCGTAGCGTGCTAGATACTCTTGCTCAGTTGACTAAGTTTACTTCTGCTCTAGAAGGTCATGGAGGAAGTTTCCGAGAGATCTTGAAGTTGAAAAAAGACGGTAAGCTGCCTGAGTTTATGGTTAGAGTGAGACTTGGAAACGAAGAGACGGTTAATTATCTACATGATGACGCTGAGCTTGAGAAGTTCGGAGCTGAAAACCGTGATTTGCGACTTTTCCATGAAGAACTCACGGAAGAGGAGATCGAGGAATACAAGGTGAAGTATGATGGAGCTCAACGCCGAGCTGTGAAGCGTGACCTAGTGGAATCTGCTGCTATCAGTAAGGTATTGGTGAGACTTAGTGAATTTGGTCTAGATACAGATCCATTCTTCTCTGATGATAAGCCAGTTTATGAATTGATAGAAGGAGATGGTGGAGATGACGGTCCAGTGCCAGTGTTTAACCTCTTTGAGATTCTTGATAGAGTACTAGAGATCGGTAGAAAAGGAATGCGTATCCAACGATTCAAGGGACTAGGTGAGATGAATGCGAAAGAGCTATTTTCAACTACGATGGATCCTGAGAGACGCCAACTTCTGCAGGTTAGGTTGGATGAGGATAATGAGTTGGAAGCGGATAGAATGTTTGACATCCTGATGGGTGATGTGGTGGAGCCTCGTAAGAGATTCATCGAAGACAATGCACTCAACGTAAGAAACCTCGACGTTTAACCAAGAAACAATTTTAGAACATGTCTAACGATAATATAAAAGTAGTAAACGTAGCTGACGAGATGTCGAAGTCCTTTTTGGACTACTCGATGTCAGTGATTATTTCTCGTGCGTTGCCAGATGCGCGTGATGGTCTGAAGCCATCTCAGCGACGCATTTTGTATGCGATGCACAACGACCTTTCACTCACTCCTTCAAAGGCGCACTTAAAGTCTGCGCGTATTGTTGGTGATACGATGGGTAAGTATCACCCGCATGGTGATAGTGCTATCTACACCACCTTGGTGAACATGGCTCAGCCATGGACGATGCGAGAGATCTTGATCGATGGTCAGGGTAACTTTGGTTCTGTGGAAGGTGATGCAGCGGCTGCGATGCGATATACTGAGGCCCGCCTCACGCATATGGGCTCGGCAATGATGATCGATCTTGAGAAAGAAACGGTTGATACAACGCCAACTTATGATGAAACACGACAGGAGCCTGTGGTTCTTCCTGCGGCGATTCCTAACCTGCTGGTAAACGGAGGAACGGGGATTGCGGTAGGTATGGCGACGAATATTCCTTCTCATAATATGGGTGAGGTGATTGATGGTGTTTGTGCACGTATCGATAATCCTCAGCTTACCTTTGACGAGGTGAAGCAGATTATTAAGGGACCTGATTTTGCGGGTGCTTGTGAGATCCGGGGTTTCAAGGGGATAGATAGTTATTTCCGCACTGGAAGGGGTAGCGTAAAGATGCGTGGAACGATGGATATCACAGAGAAGGCTTCTGGTGTTTCTATCATCACGATTACTCAGGTGCCTCACGGTGTAAACCGAGCAACGCTTCAGCTCAGAATTGCTGAACTTGTAAGGGAGAAGGTCTTGTTAGATATTTCAGGGATGCGTGATTTGTCAGATGATGAGACACGTATTGAAATCACTCTTAAGCGTGATGCTCGTCCGCAAGTTGTGGTGAATCAGATCTATAAGTTGACTGCGATGGAGACATCATTTGGTGTGAATATGCTCGCGATTCATGAGCGTCGTCCCAAGCAGATGTCTATCCTGGACTGTTTAGATGCGTTCATTGAGCATAGACGTGAGATTATTATCCGTAGAACGCGTTACCTTCTTAAGAAGGCTGAGTTACGTGCGGAGAACTTGGAGGCATTCTTGTTAGCTCTTGGTCACTTAGATGATTTTATTAAGATTATTCGTGATTCTAAGAATCGCGATGAAGCTCGTGAGAGACTGAAAGATTATGATTTCCCGGTAGCTACAGCTGAGTCACTGGGGATTTTGATTAGGTCACAGGCGTCTGTACATGGTGACCGTTATGTATTCACAGACCGTCAGGTTAATGCGATTCTTGAGCTGCGGCTCTATCAGCTTACTGGTATGGAGCGTGATAAGGTGAAGGGTGAATACGATAACTTACTTATCGATATTAAGGACTTCCTCGATATCTTAGCGAAGGAAGCACGCGTTCTTGCGATTATTAAAGATGAGTTATTAGAGATCAAAGAGAAGCATGCTACGCCACGTCATTGTCCGATTCTTCCAGACGAAGGTGAGATAGCCATTGAAGATCTCATCGCAAATGATGGCATGATAGTCACGATTTCTAATAAGGGAAATATCAAACGCACCGCTTCTGCTGAATACCGAGTCCAGGCTCGTGGAGGTAAGGGAGTGAAGGGAATGGATACGAAGAAGGCGAATCAGTCTAAGGATGATGATCAAGATTTCGTAGAGCACTTATTCTCTGCTCAGGCTCATGATTACCTTATGTTCTTTACGAGTACCGGCCGTGTTTATGTAGAGCGTGTGTATGGATTACCAGAAGGCTCTAGAGCATCTAAAGGACGTAGTATTAAGAATGTTCTTAACTTGCAGGCAGATGAAACTATCGCAGCTACCCAGCGATTAGAGCGTCAGCTTGATGAGGATGGAAATGATATTACTCTGCAGGTGGAAGATAAGTTTGTTCTCTTCGCAACACGCAGTGGTAAGATTAAGAAGACTGCTTTAGCCGCCTTTAAGAACTACCGTAAGGATGGTATTATTGCGATCAAGCTTGATGAAGGTAATGCGCTAATCGATGTTCGTATGACGAATGGAAATGATGAAGTGATCTTGGTCACTCGCAAAGGTAAGTCACTCCGATTTGATGAAGCTCAGGCTAAGTCACAGGGGAGAGCAACTGCGGGTGTGAGAGGAATCCGCCCTGAAGATGATGACTACGTTGTGAGTATGGCGATTGTTAATGAGGAGGGAACATTCCTTGTAGCTTCTGAGAATGGTATTGGTAAGAGATCTCCGTTCTCTGACTACAGGGCTCAGTCTCGTGGCGGTAAGGGTATCATTACGATGAAGGTTACTGAGAAGACAGGGGAGGTTGTTTCAGCTTCTACTGTGTTCTCTGATGATGAGTTAATGCTGATGACTTCTGATGGTCAGTCGATTCGAATCCGATGTGCTGATGTCCGCGAATGTGGACGGAATACACAGGGAGTGAAGTTGGTAACGATGAAAGATGGTGTAAAACTTCAGGATACAGCTCGTGTGGTTCCTGATGATGAGGATGAAGTTGTAGAAGGTGAAGAGCCTGATACAGAATCAGATTCTGCGGTTAATGAGGAAGAATAACTAGCGTCAACTGAATGAAACTTTTAAGCTCTTCGTGTCTGACGGCATGAAGAGCTTTTTTATGCGATATTACTTAGTGCTGCTATTCTCTGGTAAGCCAGACATAAGCTTTGTCTTCACCAGTTGGGATGATGGTTTTGATTTTCCATCCTTGAAGCTGAAGAGTGGGTAGAGCGGTCTCAGTTTTTGCGAATTTGACGTTACCTTTCATATGAAGTGATGAGAAGCCATTTAGAAGGATAATTATTTCTTCTTTTGTTTCTTTTAAGGCTACAATTTTATCTTCTATTATAGATATTCGTTCTTCTTTCACTATTATTTTGCGATGTTGTTTACCTAATCCGGTTGCTTTAAGATCAGTGAGTTCTTTGTTAGTGAGTTGCTTTAATTCGATGAGGTCTTCTAACTCCCCAGCTGAAAGTTGCTGAATTAGAGGTAAGGAGAGACAAGCTAATAGTGTGCAGACTTTGTTGGATAACGTATTCATAAAGTATGGGTAACTTTAGTAAGAGAACTGTTCATTTTTTTATGATATTGATACTTCTCTTGTGACAAATGATCATGTATTTATGTCTAATATTCTGAGGTATTCATTATTCAATGACTGAGTTTTGAACCTAAGGAATACTAAATGGAAAATAAAAAAATGAAAAATAAAATACTAACAAGTATAGCAATGGCTACAGCTTTGTCTGTAAGCGGTAATGCAGAAGAGTGGAAGAATAGTTTTGATCTTGGAGCTACTCTGACTAAAGGAAACAGTGATTCTCTATTAGTGACTTTAGGATTTGCTACTGAAAAGATAGAGGCAGCTAATGAGTATAGAGCTAATCTATTCTACACCTATGGTGAAGATACAGGTACAGCAACGAATGACGAGATTCTAGGTAGTGCAGCATGGAGACATCTGTATTCAGATACAACTTATGCTGGTCTGAGAGCTGACTTCCGTAAAGATGATCTATCGGATATTCAGTATAGAGCTTCTCTATCAGGTCTAGTAGGTCACTACTTCATCAAAGAAGAGAAAACTAAACTCTCTCTTGAAGGTGGTGTTGGTTTCACATTTGAAGAGCAGGGTAATGTTACTAATGAGTATGCACACGTCTATGCAGGTGAGTTTTTCGAGCATCATTTTAACGATAAGACTAAGGTTTATCAGTCGCTCACAGTTTATGTTCCAGTAGACAATACTGATGACTATCAGTTAGTAGCTGAACTAGGAGTAGAGACAACATTGACAGATACTCTTAGCCTTAAGGTATATGCTCAGGATAAGTATGACGCAGTACCAGCATCTGGTAGTGACAGAAATGACTTTAAGTTGATCACAGGAATTAGCTATAAGTTCTAAGTTAGGTTTTAGACTATTTTATCAAGCCTTTATCACTGTTTTTGTGGTAAAGGCTTTTCTCTAAATGAAAAGACACGCATTGTTAGAATGCGTGTCTTAGTTTTATAAAATGTATTGTTTGGTTACCAAGAATTAGCGTCTTGTTTATCATTGAACTCTTTATCTGGACCGGGCGTGGCTGCGACAGCGTCTTGTATGTGGAGCTCTTTTTTGTAAGCTGTTGCTTCTGTAGTAGCTGTAGATGTTCCTGTGGCGATTTTTGAGGCATCGACAACGCCGTCAGAGTCGTAATCTAGTATAATTGTGTATGGGTTTCCCCATTTGTCTAAGAGGCTATTAAGTGTGGCTCCGGTGTAAACAAGGCCATCTTTAGATCCTTTTGCTTGGTCTGTAGTGAAGAATTGTTTCTGTTTGTCATTAATCTCGTCCTCTAGCCCCATGATTACTTCTAGGAAATCAGCAGTATCGGTTTCAATCTCTTCATCTGAACTTGGATATGAAGATCCTGTGTATGGAAGTGAGTCGTATTCAGATTCAAATGTGCTGATTGCTCCGGTTAGTTGTTTGCAGACATTTTGTGCTTTCTTGACTTCTGCATTCGTTAGATGATTCATGATGGGGCCAAAACTGAGGCCACCGAGGGCAGCGATGATAGCGATGACAACAAGAAGTTCTATCAGGGTGAATCCCTTTTTAGCTGTTTTATGATGTGTTGATATTTTCATATTATGGATGGTATTAGAATATTCTAGATGCGGAAATTGAATTTACAATGTCAACACATAGACTGTAACACGTGAATTAGATGAAGGCAATGAGAAAAGGATGTTGTGTAGGGGAGATGGAGGGTGCATGGTTGAATTATGAAAGATTTTAGGAACAGAGTGCTGGACTTGATGAAGAGCGGGGATTATCAGCCGATGAATAAATCTGAGTTCTCTCGGGCTCTGAATGTTCCTATGCCTGCGCGTGCGGCATTACGTGCTGCTCTCAATAAGTTAGAGCGTAAAGGTATGATCGTTCTCGTTAAGGGGTCACGCTATAGTCTAGCTGGTAAAGTAGCTGGGCCAGTTAGGAGTGTGAAGCGTGGTCTGGAAGGTGGGCTGATGGTGGGGGTGATTAGATTTCAGAATGGAGGGAATGCTTGGTTTTATCCAGATATAGATAATGAGGAGAATATTGCTGCGGGGTTGGATGTGGATCAATTTGACCGAGTTTTTGTGATGAACTATGATACTGGATTGGCGCTTGATGGTGATAGGGTGAGTGTGATGGTGAAGCTACCTGTGTCTCCTGGTGAGGAGCCTCCTAGCAAGAAGTATAAAGGGAGGAAATTCAAAGGTAAAAAGGGTGGTGATTCACGAAGAGGTAAGGGTGGTAAAAGGCGTGGTAGATTTGATGATGAGGCGAAGGGTAAGGTAACTAAGGTGATTAAGCGTATGAGCGGTGTGGTTTTGGGTACCTTTAGGGTGAGGGGGAAGTTCCGCTATATTGAGCCAGATTTTCCTGGTTTCCAGAGGCCGATGGATTTGGTGGGTGAGGAGATGGGCGCGAAGAGTGGTCAGAGGGTAGTGGCTGAGTTGGTGAGTTGGGATAGTAAGGCTGCGCCGCCGGTGGGTAGAATGACGAAGGTTTTGGGGTGGCCAGAAGATCCTGGTGTGGACATTGAGAGTGTGATCAGTAAGCATAGCTTGAGGGCAGGTTTCCCTGGGGATGTGAAGGCTGAGGCGATTGCTCTTTTGGGATCATTACAAGATGGAGTTATTGGAGAAGGTGATGGGGATCCTAAGATTAATATCTCTGCAGAGGAGCTGAAGAGGCGTGAAGACTGGAGAGGTGAGATGGTGTTGACGGTGGATCCTGATGATGCGAAGGATTTTGATGATGCGATTGCAGTGAAGGCACTAGAAGGTGGAGGCTATGAGCTGGCCGTTCATATTGCTGATGTGTCTCATTATATTAAACCTGGTAGTATTCTAGATGAAGAGGCTGAACAGCGTGGTAATAGTACTTATTTAGTGGACCGAGTTCTTCCGATGTTACCTTTCCAGATTTCTAATAATATTTGTAGTCTGAGGCCAAAGGTGGATCGGTTGACAAAGTGTGCGGTGATGACGTTTGATAAGAACGGGACTCGTTTATCCTCTCGGTTTTGTGATGCGGTGATTCATAGTAAGGTTCGTTTGGCTTATGAGCAGGCTCAAGTTTTACTTGGATTACCGATGAAGGGTTCTGAGAAGATTCAGCTTCCTGATGTGAGCAAGGAGGTAGTGGATGCCTTAAAACGGACGTGGGAGTTGGCGACGATTTTACGTAAGAGAAGGTTTGCTGATGGAGCGTTAGATTTGGAATTTGAAGAGACGAAGCTTGTTTTAGATGATAAGCTTAAGGCTGTGGATGTGGTGGAGGTGATCCATAATGAGAGTCATCAAATGGTGGAAGAGTGTATGCTAGCAGCGAATGAAGCTGTGGCAGTGGCTCTGAAGATGCAGCGAAAGAGTGCGATCTACCGGATTCACGAAGACCCAGATTTTGATAAGTTGAATGAGTTTGCTGAGAAGGCAAGGGCTCAAGGTTACAAGGTGGGGGATCTGACGAATAAGACGCATATCCAGAAGTTACTTACAGAGGTGAAGGGGACAACGAATGAGGAAAGCATCAAGATAGGGCTTTTGAAGAGTCTTAAACGTGCAGCTTATAGCACTGATCCGTTAGGGCATTACGGTTTAGCGAAGATGGATTATTGTCATTTTACGAGTCCTATTCGCAGGTATGCTGACCTTGTGATTCATAGGGCTTTGCAGTCGCTACTGGTGAATCCGCCGGAGAAGCCAGATAGAAATCCGAAGCTAGCTAAGATCGCTGAGATAGCGTCTCATATTTCTGATACTGAGAGGAAGAGTGCTGAGGCTGAAAATGAAACGAAGCGACTGAAGATGATGGAGTATTTGGTAAGTATCCAGGAAGATGGAGGAGGGAAAGTTTTTGTGGCGCTTGTTACAGATGTACGGCACATGGGTCTGTTTGTTGAGATTTCCTCAATGAGGGTGAAGGGGCTGGTGAAGGTGCAAGACATGCCAGGCAGAACTCATGATAAATGGCATATGGATGGGATGCGTTATGTTTGTAGTAATGGTTCAGAAATTAAGCTTGGTGAGAAAGTGAATGTTGCGATTGTAAGGGTAGATCTGGAGCGTAAAATGGTGGACTTTAAAATCTTGGATAATTCATAGAAATCTAATCGACATTTGGAGTTGAGGGAGTCTTATTTGTTACTTCAATCGAAGAGATCACCATTTTATGTCATCAGTATATGGAAAAATAAAAGGCGGGGTAACAGCTCCTTTGGGCTATGTTTCTAACGCGGTAAGTGCAGGAGTGAAGAATCCAGATGCTGAGCGTTTAGATATGGCATTGATTTCTAGCGAGGTGGCGTGTGTAGCTGCGGGGACTTTTACTACGAATAGGGTGAAGGCGGCTCCAGTGAAGGTGAGTCAGACGCACTTGAGAGATGGGGATGTGAGAGCCATTCTGGTGAATAGTGGTAATGCTAATGCTTGTACTGGCGTAAGCGGATTACAAGATGCGAGGAAAAGTGCGAGGTTAGTTGGTAAATTGTTAGGGGTTAAACAGTCTCAAGTGGCTGTTTGTTCTACTGGGGTAATCGGTCTTCCTATGCCAATGGTTAGGATAGAGCCTAAGTTTGATGAGCTAGTGACTGGCTTAAAGCGTAAAGAGGGGACCTCTGTGGCTAAAGCGATCATGACGAGTGATACTTGTCATAAGGAGATTTCTGTTAGTTTGGATATTGATGGAGTAAAGATGAAGATAGGAGCGTGCGCTAAGGGAGCGGGTATGATTAATCCTCACATGGCTACTATGCTTTGCTTCGTAACTACTGACGCTAAAGTGGCTAAGGGTGCTTTGAATGCTTATGTCTCAGATGCAGTAGAGGTTTCATTTAATAGGATTACGATTGATGGTGATATGAGCACAAACGATAGTGTGATTATGCTGGCAAATGGAGCAGCTGGAGGAAAGTCGATTAGGCGAGGGACTAAGAGTGGTAAGAAATTTCAAGATGCTCTTAATTATGTGATGCAAGAGATGGCGAAGTCTTTAGTTCGTGATGGTGAGCGTGTGACCAAGTTTGTGACTGTGAATGTGAAGGGTGCTAAGTCCTATAACGACGCGAAAAAAGTGGCAGAGGCGGTAGCGAATTCATCATTAGTAAAATGCTCATGGAATGGTAATGATCCGAATTGGGGCCGTATTATTCATGCTGTTGGTTATTCTAAGGCGATGGTTAAGGAAGAGCTAATCGATATTCATATTGGTGGTTTAGCTGCTTGCCTAGGAGGGTTAGAGGCTAATGTTAGTATGGATGATTTACGTAAAAAAGTGGCTGGAGATGCTTTTACTATAGAGATTAACTTGAATCTATGTGAAGGAGCATACACGATTTATAGTAGTGATTTGTCTCCTGAGTATGTTGATTTTAATCGTTCAGAATATGCTTACTGGAAGCAGGCTAGAAAAGATGGTCTAACAAAGCAGTAATGTTTGATGATTAGTGCTAGTTCTTCTTTTGTTTGTCATTATCCATGTCAGCAAAGACCATTAGTCCTGCTGAAGTATTGATGGTGGATATGACTGTGACACTCTGAGTGGTACCGATTTTTGAGACAGCGTTGTTTACTACGATCATGGTGCCATCAGGAAGGTAGCCTACGCCTTGGTGCTCTTCTTTACCAGTACGCACGATAGGAAGCTGGACTCTTGTTCCTACGTCGACATGTGGTTTGAGGGCTTCATTGATGTCATTTAAGTTAAGGATGTCGACATTTTGAAGTCTAGCTACCTTGGTTAAGTTGTCATCAGTTGTTAGAATTTGTGCATTTAGAATCTGGCTGATCTGAAGGAGGTGGGCGTCATGACTGTCTTCTGAAGATCTGGCAGTGGAGTCGTGGACGGTTACTTTGATATCACGCGATGCTTGTAAGTTCTCTAGGCATTCTAGACCTTTTTGTCCTCGTTGCCTTCTTCCAGGAGATGGGGAGTTTGACATGATTTGTAGCTCTTCTAGAATGAATCTAGGGATGATGATGTTTTTTTCTAAGAATCCTGAGCGCATTACAGCATTTATTCTACCATCTGTGATGACGTCACTGTCTAGTAGAAGCGGTCTGCCTTTCGTGGAGTCGCTCCGGAAGCGAACATAGGGGATTACGACAGCAAAGTCATCCTGGCCGCTTCTGAGGGAGATGACGGTGCCAAGGAAGCCAAGACTGGCAAAGAGCATGGTGTTGAATGCTGTATTGAATGCCTCGTTGTTAGGGATTACTTCATGGAATACGGAGCTGATGATTTCTGGTACACCGACTTTTGTCATTAGCCAGGCGCAGAAGAGGCCGATGAGTAATCCAAATGTACCGGTGGAAAAGCCGCGGATGGTGTAGCTTTTCGAGAGGTTCTCAATGAACATGAAAAACATGGCTATTAATAATCCAATAAGCATGCCAACCCATAGTTTATCCGGTCCTAGTACTTGGTATGCTAGTGCCATTCCAGCAAATTCACAAACGATGAGGTAGAGTATTCTAGCTATATTTAGTGAAGTATTTGATGAGTATTTATTCATAAACTACAGCTAATAGAATCACAGATAAGCCAAAGGATGACAAGTCTTTTAGTCTGAATTAGGGTTTGCGCCAGATCATGACCCATTCACGATTTTCTCTTCCAGGGTAGCACTGGCTGGGTTTTCCTTCCCATACTAATTGGAACTTTTTAGCAAAGTTATGAAATACTTGGTCTCTGGTGGTGGAGAATGGGGGGCCGACTTGAGGAGGCTGGCCAGTGTCAGTGAAAAATACGCCTATGAAATAAGCGCCTGGCTTTAGGAGGCTGAAGACACTGTTTACGTAATCTTGGCGTTTTTTAGGAGGAATGGCGCAATAGCAGGTATGCTCCCAGATGAGATCATAATGTGTTTCATTAGAATTCATATTAAATAGGTCATCCATGAGCCAAGTTTCTCCGAGATCTGGATAAGCTTCACGTGCCATCTGCAGGGCGGTCTCTGAAATGTCTAATCCGGTAGTGACCATCCCTGCGGCATGGAGTATGGCTACGTCATGTCCAAGTCCACATCCGAGGACTAGAGCTGTGGTGTTAGGGTGAAAATACTGGGGGGCGATGTTTAGCAGTTCACAGAGGACGGGAGTGGCAGCACCTTTGTCCCATGGTTTATCATTCTGTTTATAGCGCTTGTCCCAGTTCATCAATTTCTTTTGTTAGCCTGCTTCCCGTCCATTTTTATCAGTGACGATAAGGTTCTCTTCCGCGTAGTGCATTTCTGCAGCATATGAGCTGATTTGGAAGGCTCTTTCGATGGTTTGAGCATTTGCTATTTCATTGTAGTAGCCGTGTTCATTTTTGATTTTGATGGAGAATGGTCCTTCTAACATTTCCCAGTCCTCGGTGAATAAATCCTCGATGTGGGAAAGGTCTACTTCACGGAATGTGGAGCTCATAAACTGCTTCACTCTGCTGTGGAACCAATTTGGAGTCAGGCGGTGGTAGTCTACGGTTTCCTCTGATGTTTTGTTGGCAAAATTTTTGGTCTGTAAGACAAACTGGAAGCTATGGGGATCACCAGTGTACACGATGGCGTTTTTCATGTATCCTTTGTTCACGCTGAGTCCGGCTCCACAGACATGAAGCTTTCCATCTAGTTCCGATTCGGTATCAAACACGATGACCTCGACGGTATAGCCATGATTCATTAGGAGCTCACCAAAACGGGTGAACTCTGAGACGATTACGTCTTCTACTATTCTCTCCATCTCGACATATCCGATCTGGATAGCCTGTTTCAAACGTGCCTCACAGAGAGGCTGAGTTGGTAGTTCATTTTGTGGCATGCAAGTAGTCTGACAGGATAAATCCTACAGAAATATATTCTGCAAGTCAGTGAAAAAAATGATGTAAGATTTCATTTATTCAAATGGCGAGTCGTGGATTATTTTGATTCTTCTATAAGGTTAATGATACCAGGGAAGTGTTGGTTGATTTCATTGATGCGGACTGAGTTTAGGCACTTTGTTCCTTGGGTGCGGGTGTGGATGAGGCCAGATGCTCTGAGGGTATCAAAATGGTGGGATGCGGTGGACTTGGAGACAGTGAGCTGGATGGCGGAGCATGCTAGCTCGGTGTTTTTTAGTAGTTGGCGCATGATGTCTATGCGACAGGGGTCTGATAACGCATGCATGACGGCTGTGAGTGGCACGTTTTTCACTTCTGGATGTTGATACGCTTTCATAGCGTGGAGTGTATCATGAGTTTGAATGTTCGACAACTATCGAATAAGTGTTGTGTTTTTTGTAGAGTCGGCTATTGTTCGTAAACAGTCGAACTAATCGAATTAATCGGAGTTAATCGGAGTTAATCGGAGTAGATCAGAATTAATCATGAAGAAAACATTATTTGAATCAATCAAACTAGGGAATTTAGAACTTAAGAATCGTATCGTTATGGCTCCGCTAACGCGTTGTAGGGCTGATGCTGGACGTGTGCCGAGTGCGATGATGGCTGAGTATTATGGTCAGCGTGCAAGTGCTGGTCTGATTCTTGCTGAGGCGACGGCTATTAGTGCTGGTGGGGTGGGTTATCCAGATACGCCGGGTCTTTGGAGTGATGAGCAGGTTGAGGGGTGGAAGCAGATTACGGAGGTGGTTCATGCTAAGGGTGGGAAGATTGTGGCTCAGTTGTGGCATGTGGGGAGGGTTTCTCATTCTAGTTATCTTAATGGAGAGTTGCCAGTGGCTCCGAGTGCGATTGCGCCTGATGGGCGTGTGAGTCTTGTGAGACCAGAGCAGGGCTATGAGGTTCCTCGTGTGCTTTTGTTAGATGAGATAGAGGTGATTCTTGATGACTATCGTATTGCGGCAGAGAATGCTAAGCGTGCGGGGTTTGATGGGGTTGAGCTCCACGGGGCGAATGGATATTTACCAGAACAGTTCCTACATAGTTCATCGAACACGAGGGATGATCTTTATGGTGGGTCATTAGAGAACCGGTCTAGATTTATGCTGGGCGCTTTGGATGCATTGCTTTCTGTTTGGGATGCGGGAAATGTGGGGCTCCATGTTTCTCCGCAAGGAGATGCGCATGATACTGGTGATAGTAATGCGAGAGAGACTTATACATATATTGCGAGTGAATGTAAGAGGCGTGGGATTGGATTCATTTTTGTGAGAGAGTCACAAGATTATGAAGAACGTATCCTTCCTGTGATTCATGAGAACTTTGGTCATGGGGTCATCGCTAACCAGCAACTTACGCTTGAATCTGCGGAGAAGTTGGTGGTGGGTAATGAGGCTGAGGCAATTTCTTATGGTCAGTTATATATAGCGAATCCTGATTTAGTAGAACGGCTAAGAGCTAAAGCGGATCTTAATACGCCTGATCCGAAATCCTTTTATGGTCATGGTGCAGAGGGGTATATAGATTATCCGTTTATGGGGTGAATTCATATTGTAGCGGCTTCGTGTAGCTTGTTCATTTAATCAAAGTTCAGTGATGTTTTGATCCCCGCATTTTATGGTTTATTAGAGATCCAGGCGCAGGTGTAGGGGGGGAGTTTTAGATGGGTGTCTTCTGGGGTGAATTTCTTTTTGCTGAGGAGGTCTGACCAGTTTTCTGTGTCGATGAGGTTGAGCTCTACTAGTGGGATTTGCTGTGGTTGGTCTGAGATGTTGTGGATGGCGAAGATGGATTGAGCGCGATCTAGACTTTCTCGCCAGAAGGCTAGGATGTGGTTTCCAAGGTGGAGGGTGTATTGGGTGGCGTTGGGGTGGAATGCTTGTTGTTCTTTGCGGATGGCTATTCTGCGTTTTAGTTCATCGAATAGGGGTTGGTGGTGGAGTGTTTTGTCCGCGAGTGTTTTGTTGAGGTCTTGCATGTTCCATTTGTAGCGATTGATGGAGCGTGCGTGTCCTGTGTCTGCCATGCCTTGGGTGTCATTTTCTGTGCCTAAGAGGGAGTGGATGTAGAAGGCTGGTAGTCCTTCGAGTGCGAGCATGATGGTGTGGGCTGCGATGAAGCGGTCTGTCTGCAGGTTGTCTTTGCCTTTGCTGATAGTGCCGGCCATGGCGCTGTAGAGTGAGATGTTGGCCTCGTATGGGGTGAGTTCACCGTCTGGTGTGCGGCGCATGGAGATTTCTCCACCGAAGTTACGGATGGTGGTGATGAGGTTATCTTGTTCTTCCTTGGATAGTAGGCCTTCTGCTGGGCGGAGGCCGATGCCGTCATGTGAGGCGATGAAGTTTAGGTAGGCTCTGCCACGGCGTGCTGGTGGCATGGACATCATCCATTTTTTGAGGTGACGGCAGTCCCCGCTGAGCATGGTGTGGAGTAGGAGTGGGGGGAGTGAGAAGTTGTAGATGAGGTGGGCTTCGTTGCCGTTACCGAAGTAGCTGAGGTTCTCTTTGTTAGGGACGTTGGTCTCGGTGATGAGAATTGCTAAAGGTTCTAGCTGCTCTAGGATGAGGCGGATGAGGCGGATAATTTCGTGGGTTTGTGGTCTGTGGATGCAGCTGGTGCCGTCTTCTTTCCAGAGGAAGGCAACGGCGTCTAGACGGAAGATGTGGATGCCTTTGTTTAGGTAGAGTTGGATGATGCGGATGACTTCGATGAGGACTTCTGGGTTTGAGAAGTCTAGGTCTACTTGGTCTTCGCTGAATGTGCACCAGACTTGTTTGGTTCCGGATACGGTTTCTACTGAGGTGAGTAGTGGGGTGCTGCGTGGTCTAACAACTTTTGAGAGGTCTTTGAATCCTGAGCCATCTACGAAGTAGTCTTTACCGGGTGATTTGTCCTGGAGGTAGTTTTTGAACCAGATGGATTGGGCGGAGCAGTGGTTGATTACGAGGTCCGCCATGATGTTGAAGTGCTTGCTGAATAGCTTGATGTCTTCCCAAGTGCCGTGTTCTTGGTTTACGGCGTTGTAGTCGATAACTGAGAATCCATCGTCCGAGCTGTATGGGTTAAATGGTAGGATGTGGACGTTGTTGAT
>JALZVD010000087.1 GCA_023300205.1 Akkermansiaceae bacterium
CTCATCAAATCCGGACAACTCGCTTACACCTTCCCCAAGGAAGAAAACCATCCCCGCCAAGCCTACCGCAGCACAGATTCCTAATTCTAAATTTTTAATGCGTAATTCCCGATGACCTTCCACCAGCAACTCGTCCTAAAAAAATGGATGCACCGCTTCTTCCGGGGCGATGACCTCCAGAAGCTCAAGGAGCGCTTGGGCGATGACCGCTACGAGGGCATCGAGGACGGCCACACCCTCTTCTTCGGCCAGCTCACTGCGCAGCTCTTCGACCACGATCTCATCACCGCCGAAGAGCTGGCCCGCTACGATCAAAACATCGTCCGCCACTGGCAGCAAATCACCCGGAACCGGAACCGTAAAGAGGGCCAAACCCTCCGGATGAAGTATTTCCAATACCTCTCGCTCCTCTTCTCCGAGATCTACCTCGATTGGTATTTTAAACGCCCAGCCGACCTCCTTGCTGGGCTCAATGAAGAACTCGCGACCTATAACGAAACAGGAAAAAAAGCAGACCATTTTGTCCCCTACCTCGCCGAGGATCTGAACAAAATCGCGTTCTGGAATGCCACCGGCAGCGGTAAGACCCTCCTCCTCCACGTCAATCTTCTACAATACCTCGAGCGCTTCGCCGCCCACAAGCCCACCGGAAAAAGTGTCCCCGATAAGATCATCATCCTCACTCCGGGCGAAGGACTCTCCCGCCAACATCTCCGAGAACTCGGCGACTCAGGATTCGGCAGCATCACCCTTTTCGACAAAGATCACACCGCCATCCCCGGCACGATCGAGATCATCGACGTCAACAAACTGGGCGACGAAATGGGCGATAAGACCGTCGCGGTAGAAGCCTTCCAAGGCCATAACCTCGTCCTCGTCGATGAAGGACATCGCGGCACCGGCACTGAGGCCGGGGCATGGATGCGCCGCCGCGCCGCACTCATCGGGGAAGGCTTCGCCTTTGAATATTCCGCCACTTTTGGCCAATCCGTGGCGAAAGGAAACACCATCCTAAAGTCCCGTGAAAAAGCCCTCAAAGACAAAGCTAAACTCATCACGGGAAAGAATCTTAAGGAAATCACCGCAGAAGAACTCGCCGCCATCTCACTCGACGAGAGCGAAGAAACACAAGCCCGCTTTACCGCCACTCTGGAAAACTACGCCAAGTGTTGCCTCTTCGACTACTCCTACAAATTCTTCTACGATGACGGTTATGGTAAGGAATTCACCATCCTCAACCTCCCTGAGAATGAGGACACCAGCCAACGCCAACTTTATTTTACAGCCTGCCTGCTCACCTTCTACCAGCAGCTCTACCTTTATGAAACTCAGGCAGATCAACTCGCCGACTTTAACCTTGAAAAACCCCTCTGGGTCTTCGTCGGAAACAAGGTCAACAAGGGCAAGGCTGACGATACCACGGACATCCTCACCATCCTCACCTTTCTCGCGAAGTTCCTCAATGAACGAGAACGAAGTGAAGAATGGATCACCGATCTCATACAAGGAAAGGCCCGCATCCTCGATGGTAAAGACCGGAACATCTTCGATAAACGCTTCCTCCCCATCAGCAAGTTCAGCGGAGCCGAGATCTACCAAGATATCCTCAAACGTCTCTTCAACGCAGATTCGGCACAGCGCCTAAAACTTACCAACGTAAAAACGGTCAAAGGCGAGCTAGCACTCCGTGTGGGCTCTGCCGCTCCCTTCGGCCTCATCAACATCGGTGACGACTCCAAATTTATCAATCAAACCGCCGGAGACGCAACGGCCTTCGATATAGAAAGCGATGAATTCGCAGGATCCCTCTTCCCTACCATCAACCAAGCCGATTCTACCCTCAACCTGCTCATCGGCTCCCGCAAGTTTACAGAAGGTTGGAGCAGTTGGCGGGTCTCCACCATGGGCCTGCTCAATATGGGTCAGGGTGCCGGGCCACAAATCATCCAGCTCTTCGGTCGTGGAGTCAGACTAAAAGGCCGGGACTTCAACCTAAGACGGACCCCAGTCGGAGAGCGCCCCAAGGGACTCAATCTGGGCCACCTCCAAACGCTCAATATTTTTGGGGTAAAAGCCACCTACATGGCTGACTTTAAAAAATACCTCAAAGAAGAAGGAGTCACCCCCACCGACGAACTCTTAGAACTTAACTTCCCAATCCGCCCTAACCTCCCTGCCACCAAGCTCAAAACCCTTGGCCTAAAAGACGGCTACCGGGACAACCAGCGCAAGGGCTTCAAAAACATCCACCGTGTTGAACTCTACACAGTCCCCAGCGAGTTCATTGATCAAAAGACAGGGAAGCCGAAAATTAAGCGTATTCACACCACGCTCGACCTCTACCCGCGTATCGAGATCATCCAAGGACCGGACCAAAAAACAGGAAATGCCGCTCGGCGAAATGAAGAAAAAATTCCCGGGATTTGCCTTAAGCATTTCAACTGGGACCGAATCTATCTCGCTGTTCAGGAACACAAAACGCGCCGAAGTTGGCATAATCTCCGCGTCGATTTAAACCGTCTCCGTAAATTCTGTGAACACTCTCAAGACTGGTTCACCCTCTTCGCCCCAGCCTCCGAATTCGACCTCAAGAATTACCGTGATCTGCTCCGCATGGAGCAAGTTCTAATCACTCTACTTCTCGACTACACGGACCGCTTCTACAACGCGCTTAAACACGCCTACCAAAGCCAGCATTACGAAGTCATCACCCTAAATGAGGATCACGGATGCATGCTCAAGCTCTACAAATTTGACATCGAAGACACTGATGATGGCCGCATTTATTTAGAGCAACTCCAAACCCTACAAGGCTTTATTGAAAGCGGTGACCTCGTCGGGGCACGCTCATGGAATGCGAACCAAATGGTCGCGATCTGCTTTGATAGCCATCTCTACCACCCTCTCATTCATCTCGAAAACAAGGACAGCCTCCCGCTCAAGATGCGCCCGCTCTCGTTCGATGCCCCGAGCGAAGTGCAATTTGTGCAGGACTTGGAAAAGTATGTCGCCAGTGACACCGGAAAAAAACGACTTGGAAATAAGAGCCTCTACCTCCTGCGTAATGCTTCAGATCGCCGCAAGGGTGTGGGCTTTGCCGTCGCCGGAAACTTTTACCCAGACTTCCTCCTTTGGATCACCTGCCCCGATACCGGCAAACAGTGGCTCAGCTTCGTCGACCCCAAGGGCCTCAAGATGCTCGATATCAACTCCCCAAAATTTCAGCTCTACCGAGAAATCAAAGTGGTCGAAAAAGAGCTCAAAGACAGCAAGCTCACCCTCAACGCCTTCATCCTCTCTGTCACTAAATTCGACGATCTCGTAAATCTCACTGACGATAAAAAAAGGGAGGATCTGGAAGAAAGCCACATTCTCTTTATGAGTGACAAGCCCGGGACCTACATCGATGAATTTTTAAATAAGACCCTCAACTAGGTAAAGTTCTTATGACCAGCGGGAGTGACCCTACCCTCGATCTTTCCGGTAAAGCGCTTCGACGGACGGGCGGGAAAGGACGATGAGGGTGAAGACCCCCAAGGCGGTTCCGAAAGGAATACAGGCGCAATTGAATCC
>JALZVD010000088.1 GCA_023300205.1 Akkermansiaceae bacterium
GCGTCCATGTCGAAGATGATGTTTACGTCTTGGGGGGGTGGGGTTTGTTTTAGGATGTCTTGGATGTATTTGGAGAGGGCGCGTGCGGAGGTGGATTTTAGCATGAGTTGGTATCTAAATTGGCCGTGGGCTTTTGTAAGGGGGGATGGGAGGGGTTCTCCTAGTTCGATGTGTGGGGGGAGGTTTTTTTTGAGTCGTTTGTGGAGATTCTCCATGGTGAATTCTGCACGGCGCTCGTGGGTAGAGCGGGTTCCTAGGAGGGCTACGTGGGCGAAGGGGGGGAACTGGAATTGGTTTCTAAACTGGAGTTCTTGCTCGGCGTAGCCATCGAAGTCATGGTGGCGAGCGAACTGGATGGATGGTGAGTGTGGGGTGAAGGTCTGGATGACGACTTCTCCTTCGAGTTCTCCACGTCCGGCCCGGCCTGCTACCTGGGTGATGAGCTGGAAGGTGCGCTCTCCGGCGCGGAAGTCTGGGACGTGGAGGCCTAGGTCTGCATTGAGGATTCCTACGAGGGTGACGTTTGGGAAGTGGAGGCCTTTGGCGATCATTTGGGTGCCGATGATGATGTCGATTTTATTTGCTTTGAATTTGGCGAGGGTGTCACGGAGTGCATTTTTACGGCGCATGGTGTCTGCATCGATGCGTGCGATGCGTGCTTTTGGGAAGACTTTGTGGATGACGGTTTCTACTTTTTCTGTTCCGAATCCTTGCATGCGGATGGCTTTGTCCCCGCATTCTGGGCATTTTCTCGGGGTGATGGTTTGGTAGCCGCACATGTGGCATACGAGGCGTTCATCACCTTTGTGGTAGGTGAGTGGGATGGCACAGTGTTGGCATTGGCAGACGTGACCGCAGGGTGGGCACTGGAGGGAACGGGCGAATCCGCGGCGGTTAAGGAATAGGATAACTTGTTCGCCGTTGTTGAGCTTGGTTTCCATGGAGACGCGGAGTTTGTCTGAGAGGATGGCGTCTCGGCCTTTTTGTTTCTGGGCCTCGAGTTTCATGTCGAGGACGCGGATGATGGGCATGGTTTGGTTGTCGACTCGCTGGTTGAGGCGGACGAGTTGGTATTTGCCTGTCTGGGTGTTATTGAAAGATTCTAGGGATGGTGTGGCTGATCCTAGGACGATGGTGGCGCTTTCTAGGTGGGCGCGGAGGACTGCGATGTCACGGCCGTGGTAGCGGGGGGAGGTTTCTTGTTTGTAGGTGTTTTCGTGTTCTTCATCTACGATGATGATGCCGAGGTTTTTTAGGGGGGCGAAGATGGCGGAGCGTGCGCCGATGACGATGCGGGCTTCGCCTTTACGGATGCGGTGCCATTCATCGAAACGTTCCCCTTGCGAGAGGTGTGAGTGGAGGACGGCGACTTGGTCTTGGAGGGATGCGAAGCGGGATTTGAATCGCTGGACGGTCTGGGGTGTAAGAGAGATTTCTGGGATGAGGATGAGTGCTGTTTTTCCTTGGTCTAGGTGGGACTGGACGGCTTGGAGGTAGACTTCTGTCTTGCCTGATCCGGTGACTCCGTGGAGTAGGATGGGCTTTTTGAGTGGTGATTTTTCTTGTGTTGTGGTGGGTTGCTTAAGGATTTCTTTTAGGGCAACTTCTTGTTCTGGATTAAGCTTTAGGGGTTTTGATTCTAGGAATTCTTGGTCTTGTTCTGGGTCACGGCGGACGGACTCGCTTTTTAGGGAAACGTAGCCTTTTTTCTCTAGGGATTTGACTGAGGCGGTGATGGAGCCACCGCCGAGGTCCTTGAGGGATATCTGGCCGGAGCTGGCTTTGAGTAGGGTGATGATGACGTGTTGTTTTGGGGCTCGTTTGGCGAGTTTTTCTAGGGTTTCTGGGGCTGGGTAGTTTTCTAGGATGACGACTTTCTGGGTTTTTTCTGAGTGTGCGTCTTGGCGTACAGATTCAGGGAGGAGGGCGCGCATGACGAGTTCCATGGGGCTGCCGTAGTATTCTGCGAGCCATTTACCGAGTTTCATGAGGCCTGGTGTGATGAGTGGCTCAGGATCAATTAGTGAGTGGAGGGGGCGGAGGGCGAAGTTAGTCTGAGGAGCTTCTCCGATATGAAGAACGGTGCCAGTGGAGTTACGGTTTCTGAGTGGGATACGAACGCGGCAGCCGATGGCAACGGGGCCTAAGTTCTCTGGTATGGCGTAGTCGAAGACTAGTTCAGAAGGTCCGTCTATGAGAACTTTGGCAGAGAGCATTTTTTTGAAGGATAAAGGAGAAAAGTTAGAGGGTGAGGTATTTGGGTTGATGGAGTGGTTATTTATTGGTTGTTTATTGGTTTATCTTTTATGAGATCCCATGTCCATTGGTTCTTTCCTTTTAGCCAGTGGTCCGTATTTCCTAGGGCGCGTGAGAAGGTGTTGGCAACGGCTTTCTTGAGGTATTTGGCTCCGTCTTTACTGCGTTTGAATGCTCGACGTAGTTGGTAGGTGCCATCTGGAAGGCGGGTGATAGACCAGATGAATGCAGGGCGAAGTTCTTGTCCGGATGCTGTGGGGATTTGCATTTCTCCTATATTTATTGCGGCGATGTAGATGGTGTCTGGCTTAACGGGGTCTTGGTAGATCTTATGCCATCCTCTGGTGAACCAGGTGATGGCTTGGAGGTCTTTTGAGTCTTGGAATTTGTCTTCTAGATTGTGGTCTTTTGGAAATGATAATATGAAGGGCTGTTCTTGTGATTGTTTTAGGCTGTCAAAGAGTGACCAGTAGCTGGTGTGGAGGTTCTGTCCGTCATCCGCGACCATGCGCCAGAGGAAGATGTTAGAGAATGTGGGCGCGGCCATTAGGCGCTGAGTGGTGATGTCTTGATCTGCTAGGAGCTGCTCGAAGTGCTGAGTGGCGCGGTTCTTGATGACTAGGCTGGTGATGAAGTAGAGGGCTAGCCAGGTGGTGGTGGTGAGGGCTATTTTCTTTCTGCGAGGGATGTTTTTTCTGCCATAAGCGATGGCTAGGATGAGTCCGATCAGGATGGGGAGTAGGAAGAATAGGTCTATGATAAAGATGTTATCAAGTGATACGCGTTTGCTACTGAATGGTTCAAATATTTGGGTTCCGTAGGTGTTGAAGCAGTCGATGAGGATATGGGTGGACCATGCTAGGAAGGCGAAGTAGGCGGCGCGTGGGTAGGAGAGGTGGATGGATTTCTTTTGATAATAGCGATGTAGCCAGTAGCCGAGTAGAAAGGTGGCGACGATGGTGAGGAGGATGGAGTGGGATAGACCACGGTGCCAGCTGAGCTGCTGGGAGGCTGAGAGGAATGGGTAAGCGATGATGTCTAGGTCAGGGAGTGTGCCGAAGAGTGCACCCCAGAGTATGCCTTTATTACCTATTTTCTTAGCCAATATGAGTTCTCCGCAGAGAGCTCCGAGTGCGGCTTGAGTGATGGAGTCCATGTGTGGACTGGTATGTGATATTTCAGGGGGAGAGACAAGTTTAACTGAAGAGTTCTAGGATGGGTTTACCTTCTCGGGATGCCATACTAAATGGGCGTTTACTGGCTGAGTGGATGATTTTATCATAGGGGAGGCCCAGGGCGTGGCCGATTGAGGCGTTGAAGTCAGGGGCTGAGACTTTATCTTTAATGACGGAGGAGCCTGTTACGTCTGTTTCTCCGTGGACGTAGCCGCCTTTTGTGCCGCCGCCCGCCATGATGCATGAGAATGCTTTAGGGAAGTGGTTTCTTCCTCCATCTGAGGTGATTTTAGGGGATCTGCCGAATTCTGTGGCAAGTACGATGAGGGTGGATTCTAGGAGGCCTTTTACCTTTAGATCCTCGATGAGTGCGGCGAAGGCTTGGTCGACGATGGGGAGTTTTTCTGCGGCTTGGCCGAAGTTGTCATTGTGCCAGTCGAAGCCTCCTAGTTCTACTTCTACGAAGCGGACGCCTTTTTCTACGAGTCTGCGAGCGAGGAGACAGCCTTTGGCAAATTTGCTACTGCCGTAGAGTTTGTGGACGGTGGGAGTTTCTTTAGAGAGGTCAAAGGCTTCTAGGTCTTCGCTGCGCATGAGCTTGACTGCAGCGTTGTACATCTCGGTGTATGCGCGGACGTCTTTGTGGCCGGGGGAAAATTTCTGGTCGAAGTCGTGGTCGAGTTCTTGGCGGATGTTGAGTTGTTGGTGGAATTCTGACTCGGTGACTTGCTTAGGGATGGAGGCATTTTGGAGTCCACTTAGTGCGTCTCCAATGGGTAGGGGCTGGAGGTTAGGTTCCATAAATCCTGCGCCTGGGTGTCCATTCCCGCAACTGATGGTGATGAATCCTGGGATGGTTTTATTGATGGGTTCTGTGAGTTTATTGACCCATCCACCTGCTGATGGGTGGGTGATAGATGCGCGCTGGGTGTAGCCTGTGCGCATGAAGTATTTGCCTGGGCCGTGGGCGCCTTGAGTGGTATTCATGGAGCGAATGATGGATAGCTTGTCTGTGTGGCGTGCTAGGTTAGGGAGATACTCACTGAGCTGGATACCGTCTACATTTGTGTTGATGGCTTTTTTGTCTCCATGGATCTCGGCTCCAGCTTGGGGTTTGGGGTCGAAGGTGTCTAGGTGTGTCATTCCTCCTGACATATAGAGGTAGATGACGTGCTTTGCCTTACCTCCTCCGTGGGCGATGGCTGCTGGGTCTGCTGCGAATGCGGTGGTGTTGAATAGCTGCGCCATGGAGCCACCGAGGGTGACGCCGAAGCAGGTGCGCGCGGTAGATGCTAGGAAGTCTCTGCGGTTGAGTTCTGTTAGTTTGTTAGACATGGAGATAAAGGGCTTGGTTTTTGTGCATGGTTGATAGAGCCGGGTTATTGGAGGAAGAGGAAGCGTTTTGAGTTGAGCATTGCTTTGGCAAAGGTTTGGGCTTGGTTTTTGTCGTTCATGAGAGGGAGGTATTTTTTGATCTCTGCTTCTGATGGGTAACGGGAGTAGATGTTGATGAATAATGAGGTTAGTTTTTCTTGTGGGGATTTAGCTTTTGAGAATGAGTCACGTAGGTTACTTTTGTTGTTGGTGACTGTGAGGATTTCTTTTCCGTTTAGCAGGGCGAGAGTTTGAGGGATGGATGCATCTGTGTAGGCTGCATCTGGGGTTTCTCTATCTGATGCTCCGAATGTTCTGAGGAGTCCACCTCCTTTGAATGGTGAGGGCATTTCAGAGGCTCGCATTTTGTGGTTTTTATTACCGTGGCCTTTATTTTTAGTACTATTCATTTGGGTCATGGATAGTGCTACGGGTAGATTTTCAGCGATGTTTTTAGAGGTTTGTTTTTTTAGGGTGTTTATTTCATGATAGATTTTTTTACGTAGTTGATCTATCTGCTTTGATTTTTCTGTTAGAGCTAGGTTGTCTACTTTTGATTTTTCTAATACGAGGGCTCTGGACTTGGCTTGAAGCTTGTAGATTTGTTCTTCATTTTTGTCTGCGATCTCGTCGATCTGGAGGAGGATTTGGGGCTGTGATGTTACGAGGGCATTGATAGAATGGGTGTAGGTTTGCCAGCGATTAGTTAGTTGGCTATTTGTGTTTTCGTCAATATTTCCAAATTGGAGAGTGAGGAGTGAGTCATGTAGTTCTAGTGCAGAGAGTCTGCGGAGAACGGGGCCTTGGAAGTCGTAGGTGTCTCCTGGTGGGACTTCTGTGGTTGCGACGCTGCGCTGGAAGAGCTGGGTGTGATAGAGGATGCGGAGTGTTTCGCGGGTGTTGTAGTTATTTTGTCGGAGGATGTTTTCGACTAGAGCGAGTGCTTTAGGGTGTGAGACTTTGGTGCGGTCCGTCCAGTTGTCTATTGGTTCAGCGAGGGCGTATCCGAAGACTTGCTTCCAGAGGCGGTTGGCGATGTTTTTTGTGAATTGAGGGTTATCTGGATGGGTTAACCAGTGGGCGAAGTTTTCTAATTTATTAGGTCCTTGATGGAGATCTGATATATTTGGGAATAGTGGCTTAGGGGTGACTGTGTCACCGGGTTTGCCGTCATTGTATTGGTAGTCTTTTGGTAGTTTTAGTTTTTTGCTGTTGTTGAGGCTAATTTCATTTTTTTTGAAATCTTTAAATAATGATTGGATGTCATTAGAGGTTTTTCTGATTGCTTGTTGGTAGTTTTTTTCTAGTTTTTGTTGTTCTTTCTTTAGCTGTTTGTCTCTGTTGTTCGCTAGAAGGGGTGTTGGTTTTTGGATGCCATTTTCACTGGCTTTGAAGATGGCGGTTTCTTTAATTTTGTTGATGGCTGATTGGCTTTTGTAGTCGATGTTAGATCCGAAGGCAGCTAGTTGGTAATATTGCTTTTGAGTCCAGTCTTCATATGGGTCGTCGTGGCACTGAGCGCAGCCGATCTGGGTTCCAAGGAAGACTTGAACGGTGTTGCTGATGTTATCGAGTAGCATTCCTCGGTCACGGAGGTAGTAACCAACGGCGGGGTTTTTACTGGCGTGACCGCTGGCGCTGAGCATTTCAAAGACCATTTTGTTGTATGGTTTATTGCTTTGTACTGAGTCACGTAGCCAGATGTGCCATCCTATTCCGTATTGTTCATGGTTTGTTTTTAGGCGGAGCATGTCAGCCCAGTAGTTGAATATTTGGGATTGGTGGCCTTTGGAGTAGATGAGTGAGTCTATGAGTGCTGCCCGTTTATCTTTTTCTGTGTTGTGTAGGAAGGAGAGAGATTCTTGGTGGGTAGGGATGCGGCCGATGATGTTGATGTAGGAGCGACGGAGAAATGTGGGCTCATCGATGATGGCGAATGGTTTGAGGTTGTCTGCTACTAGGTCTGTTTCTACAGCTTGGTCAATCATGGAGCTGGTACTACGGATGACCTTGAGATCTGTGGTTTCTTGTGGTGTTTGCGCTAGAGCGGTGGGTGGGTGTAGTAGTATGGAGCATCCTAAGAGGCTGATGATTTTAGTGCGGAATTTGAAGGTGGATGCCATGATTGATGAAACTGGTTTATTTCAGGTTAGTTGTGTTAGTATGAAGATTTATAATGGGGAGTGTAAAGAAGATAGTAATTTGGTGGTTTGGCGATTGCAATGGTGAGGGTGATTAGGTATGTCTATGTCTATGGTATTGACTATGCGTGTAAATAAGCTTCGAGGCGTGGGTTTGATCAAAATGGTGATGACTCTTTTGGTTCTTCTTGTGTTGGGAGCAATGGGTGGATTTATTTATTACGGATGGCAGGGAGGAGATCTTTCAGAAGTGAGTGGAAGAGATGGAATTATGAAAGGACAGTCAGGGATAGGTTATGTGGATATAGAGCGGAAAGTACGTAATGCTCTGAACGCGGATAGAGAGGTGACGTTGACTGAGGCTGAGCTGAATCAATATATCGCGAAGAATTTGAAGATGAAGCAGGGTGGCTTTATGAAAGGATTTGCTACTGTGAAGGGGGTGTATGTGGATCTGAAGCGGGATATGATGGAGGTGTTCATCGAGAGGGAGATTGCTCAGTATGGTGAAGAGGGTGTGATCAAGACTGATGTGTTTAAGCCGTTTAATCATACGGTGTCGATGAAGCTTAAGATATTCACTGTTGTGGATGGGCAGGGTAGTACGAGTCGCAATATAGAATTCCCAGGTGGAATGATAGGTAAGGCTCCGACTCCCGGGCTTATGGTTACGATCGTGAAGGATAGTTTTGATCAGTTAGCGGAGCATTTTGAATCAGAGATAGATCTGGGTTATGACAAGATGACGAGTATCACGGTGGGTGATGGATTTATCACTTTAGATCCTAGGATGAAAGTAAGGATGGTGACGGAGTAGTGTGTGATATGAGGTATTTATCCTATAGCGTTATTTTCTTGGCATTCTCGATTGGAGTTGGAGGGTGTCAGGAACTTGCTGAGGAAGCGCCAAAAGCGGTGCCTGTGGATGAAGGTGTGGTGGTGGAAGGTGTTGGAGAGCTGAAGCAGAGGGTTTCTACAGGTGTGAATAAGCAGTTCAAGGTGAGTGGTGATAGCTTGCATCTGAACAAGTCTGTGACTGCTCTTTGTGATGAGCTGTCTAAGGGGGTGTATGATTTATTAGGTGAGAAACGCCCTGAAAGTGGATTTTACGTTGTGAATGTTATTTTGTATAGTAAGGGGAATGCGAAGCGGCAGAATATCTTTAGGACAACGGTGGCTAGGCTAGAGGGTGGAGGTTATAGGATAGAGCTGGTGGTTGATATACGGGAGCAGATAGACAGGTCTGATCTGGAGGCAGGGGTGATGCAGGCTATTGTGATGGAGCGCACGCTGCGTAATGACCCGGTTCTGAATGATGATAGCGTAGTGGAGGTGCCTCGCTGGGTGAGTGATGGTCTTCTAGGAGCAATCAAGTGGAAGGAGGGCGATAGGAATAGAGGGTTGTATGAAGTTCTGACGCGCAGGCCGGAGCTTTTTTCTGTAGAGAGTTTATTTAAGAAGAGTCAGAAGAATATCCATGAGATGGGAGAGACTGTGAGGTCACTTTATGAGGCGTCAGCAACGGCGCTTGTTATGTCACTTTCTAGGCAGAGGGATGGTAAGCGGGGCTTGGCTAATATGTTAGGGGAGGTTGCGGTGTTTGAGGGGGAGCCTGAGGAGTTGTTGAGAAAGAATTTTGCTGCGATGAATGTGGGGACTAGGGGGCTGCAGAAGGTTTGGAACTTGCAACTGGCTGAGATGTCTGTGCCTAGAATGATCGACACCAATACTCTGATGGAAACTGAGGATAAGCTGCGAGAGGTGATGTTTTATAGTCTAGTAGGGAAAGATAGGTTAGAGCGTAGAGTTGCGATGAAGGATTTTGATGTGTTAGGGGGAATGGGTGTAGAAGAGCGTAGAAAGGTAACGATGATCTTACGGCAAGATCTGGTGCAGCTGAGCTATAGGGCGTATCCCGACTATCAACCGGTGCTAGCTGAGTATGGATTTATTCTCACAAGTTTGGCTCGTGGGCAGATGGATGGTGTTGCTGAGAGGTTAGAGAGGCTGGAGAATGAGCGTGCTATTATGTATGAGAATGGTGAACGCGCTAGGGATGTGCTGGACTGGTATCAGCTCTCACAAGCACGGAACTTGAAGGGAGATTTCACTGGATATCAGAGGTTGTTAGACAGGATGAAGCGAGAGCAGAGAGAGGGTGAAGAGAATGCTGTTTCTAGTTATGTGAATGGGGTGCAGAAGTTGATGACTCGCTAAGTTGCGGGTGCTATTTTCTGGAGTGTTAGGGAGAGTAGGAAGAGGATGATGCAGGTGAGGAGCCATCCCCAGCCGTAGTGGGCGATGAAGCAGGCGTCTAGGAGGCAGAAGCCGGCGAGGCATTTTGAGACGTAGTTGCCTTTATTGGAGTTAATGAATGAGAAGGCGTAGATGAGCCAGATGGCGTAGATGGCGATGGCTACTAGGGTTTGTGTATTGAAGGCGGGATTTGTGATAAGGATGGTTAGAGGGAGTGCTAGCATGGTGTAGCGTAGGAGTTTTCTCCAGGTGATGGGGCTGTCTGAGGACTCAGTACGGGCTACGCTGGCGAATGCGATGGTGTAGATGCAGACGGCGGAGGCGTAGAGGATGATGGGAGTTTCTGTAATGGTTCCTGCTGCGAAGGTGATGAGGAAGAAGCGACAGAGTCCGATGAGTGGCAGGCCTAGTAAGAGTGTTTTCTTATGAAGTAAGGCGTAGAGGACGATGACTCCAAAGAGGGTGAGGTATAGGTAGCGGTTAGAGGAAGGGTCAAGGAAGTAGTATGGGATAAAGAGTAATGAGATGGCAAGCCAGTGAACGAGATTTTTGTTGAGTATACCAGAAGGGATAGGGCGGTCTGGTTTGTGTTTTTTATCAAACTTAAGATCGAGGGCGTCTCCTAGGAAACATCCGCCTACATATGCGCAGGATGCGATAATGAATACTGAAATAGAGATGTCTACATAGCCAACGTCGCTTGAGATCATGGCTAGTAATAGAGCAACTAAACAATTACACCAGACTGTGGGGAGGTTAGAGATGCGGCCTGTGGCTAGGAGGGCCTTGAGTTTGGTGGGCATGTGGTTTTGTTAGGCTGATGGGGGTGTTGCGGTTTCTATGACCCAGAGGTGCTCGGCGGTGAGTTGGTCTTCGATGGGGGCTTGAAGATCATCTGGGAGGACTGCCCAGGTGTAGGTTTCCATTTCTAGATGGGTGCAGGTGTCTGGGTGGTCTGTTAGATACTGGAGAGTGTCTATGGTGTGTTGGATGGTGGAGGAGAAGGGGGCTTGTGGAGCGGCGTGGAGGGGGATGTGGAAGTGGATTCTTGCTGTGCGTGGGTGATCAGTGATGGGTGATCGGTGACCGGAGGATAGGGCGTCTTGGATGTCTTTGTGTTTGGTAAGCTTTCCTGTGGTGTCTTGGATGATGACTTGGTGGAGGTAGGTGGGTTCGTCGAATTTTTGGATGAGGTCTAGATTTTCTGGATTTGTTAGGTCGATTTCTAGGGCGTTTGAGAGGTGGACTTTTGAGATGCGGAGGCCGGCTTGTGTTAGAGTGTTTAGGGCGGTGGTGGCGTCTTCGTATTGGAGGGCGAAGTGACAGGTGTCGTAGTTGATACCGATGCGCTTGTAGATTAGGTCTGTGGGTATGTTTTTGGAGGTTGCCCAGTCAGTGAATCTGTTGAAGAAGGCTATTGTTTCTGGGGTGTTTTCAAAGTGCCCGAGTGGTTCTGGTTCTAGTCCTAGATGGAGGTCTTTTTTGTGTAGCTTGGAGAGGGTTTCTAGGAGGCGCGCTGTGGCGTAGAGGTTGGCAAATATGAGTGTTTCGTCTGCTTGGAATTCCTTGAATGATGCGGGGAGTGTGGAGACGGATCCGCCAGTGGAGGCGGGAGCTAGCTCAGCGATGATGCTGATGAGGTCTGCGGTGTAGGTGAGGCGCTTATCTGTGGTCCAGTCTGGTTTGTAGACGTTTTCTTTGACTGAGGTGTTATGGAATGATCCGTAGGGGAATCCATTGATGGTGTAGACGTAGAGGCTTTCTGAGTAGAGCCAGTATTTGAAGTCTGCGAGGTTTTCTCCTTGGAGGAGTTCTTCTGCTGCACGGGCTGATAGTCTGAGGCCGATGGGGTAGCTGGCTTGGTGGTTTCTGGTGGCAGCTAGGACTTTATCACGGACTGTTAGGGTGTGTTTTTTTAGCGCGGTGAGTGTTTCTTCCCAGCTTTCAGCTGGGTGGATGTTAGTGCAGTAGCAGAGATGTTCGAGCATGCTTGAAATTAGGGAAAATTTTAAAGGAGAAAGGTTAAAGTTCTTGGCTTGCTATTTGAGCTTGTTGTAGCGGTTTTCTAGAAATTTCCACATGAAGAGGCCGAAGAGCAGGCTGAAGGTTAGAAAAATAGGGGTGGTGTAGTAGATCATGGGAGTCCAAGGGATGCCGCCTCTGAAGTGGAGGTAGGTATTTGCTACGAGAGACATGGGGAGACCCCAGAGGAGGAGTCCGTGGATGAGGATGTATTTGGCTTTGCCTTTTTTACGGAGTTGTTGCCATTGGTCTACGAAGGTTTTCATTTTTGAGTGATCGGTTGAGAATGCCTAGGGGGTTTCTGGGAGTTTGAAGTTTTTACACTGCTTTAGGAAGCGTGCAGGGTTCTCGAAGATGACTTTCTGGACGGTCTTGAAGGTGTGCTGGCGTTTACGCATTTCTAGGGCGCATTTAACGACGGCGAGTGGGTCTGAGATGCCCCAGTCACAGGCGGAGTTCATCCAGATGTTTTCCATGCCAAATGTTTCTAGCATGTCGATGGCTCTAGCGGCGGTGCATTTTGATTCTGGGTAGAGTGTCATGCCAGCCCAGAAGCCGGCGTCGAGGACGATGCCTGCTGTGTGCTCTTCAACGTGGTCGATGACGACTCGTGCTGGGTCGACGTTGGCGTTTTTGAGCGAGTCGATGATGAGTTTTGTGCCTTTGAGTTTGTCTTCTAGGTGGGGGGTGTGGATGAGGATGGGGAGGTCGTATTTTTTTGCCATTTCTACGTGTTCTTCGAAGATGGCTAGTTCGCTTTTGGTGTTTTTATTGAGGCCTATTTCCCCGATGCCTAGGACGTTTGGTTTGTCTAGAAACTCGGGGATGATCTGGAGGACTTCGCGGGCGAATCCTGCGTCTTCAGATTCCTTTGGGTTGATGCAGAGCCAGCAGTAGTGTGGGATGCCGAACTTGGCTGCGCGGGCTGGCTCGTATTCGGTGAGTTGGCGGTAGTAGTCGTAGAATCCTTGAGCTGAGGCGCGGTCGTATCCTGCCCAAAATGCTGGTTCACAGAGTGCTGCACAGCCTGCGATGGCGAGTTGTTGGTAGTCAGCGGTGGTGCGGCTGACCATGTGCGCGTGGGGTTCGATATAATGCATGTGAAAGTGGGTAGGTTATTTGTTGATAGATTGGGGAGCGCCGAATGCTACTTGGATGGTGGCTTTGTCTTCTGGCGTGGATGAGTGGTCTGAGAGGGCATTTAGGACGGCTGCTGCTCGGTTTTCTTTGGTGTGGAGCATGGTTTGGAGGGCGTGTAGGAAGCCGTCTTGGCGGAAGTCTGTCTCACCTTCATGCCGGTCTAGACGATCTAAATAGGATGCGATGTCTAGGAGCTTGGCGCGTGAGTCCATAAAGTAGAGATCTAGAATGTCAGTTTTTGTAGGCATGAGTATAAAGTAATGGTAGAGTGTAGGTTTGGGTAGTGTTTTTTAGTGTTTTTGGTCAGTTAGAATATTTAGGTAATGGATACGTCACAAATTTAAATTTATATCGCGGTTTTAATGAAATCTAGTGCTTTGTTGAGGCTGGATTGTTTGAGGAAGTGATTGAGCTGTTGAGGGATTCCTTTGTTTTTCTCTGTCCATTGAGTGATTTTCTGGCTGACTTGGATGAGTTGTTGGAGCTGTTCATCAGGGTTTGCGTCTCTGAGGTCTGTATTAGCGATGATTTGTAGTCGCTTTTCGAGAAGGGCTTGGAGTGATTTGTAGTCGATCATGATTTGGTTCGTTGTTTAGCAGGGTTTAAAGGAAATGAACAGAATTTGTGATGAGTGTGATAAGTTAGTGGACTTGCGGGGAGTTGGTATCTAGGATTCGCGTTATGGAAATACACGAATATTTTAGTTGGATCGACTGGGTTGTGGTATTCAGCTATATGACTCTGACGACAATGGTGGGTCATGCTCTGAGAGGTCAGCAAGCTACGATCAAGGATTTCTTCTTGGGAGGAAAGTCATTACCGTGGGCAGCTGTGAGTGGTTCGATTATTGCGACTGAGATTAGTGCGCTTACTTTTATAGGTGTTCCAGGGATGGTTTTTGCTTTAAAGGGTGATTTTACTTACCTTATTTGGGGAATTGGGTCTATTATAGCTAGATTTATTGTAGGGTTCTATCTTGTGCCTCTCTACTATAAGAAAGAGATTTTTAGTCCTTATGATTATATGGGGAATCAGTTGGGTGAGAGAGTAAAGAGATTAGTAACGGTTCTTTTTAGTCTAGGATCTATACTTGGGCAGAGTGTTCGAGTCTTGGTTACAGCGATCATTTTGCAGGTTGTTACTGGCTTGAGAATGGACTTGTGTATCTTAGTGATTGGAGTTTTTGCGGTTCTCTGGACCTTAATGGGTGGTATGAGAACAGTGATCTGGACAGATGTAATGCAGTTTTTCGTCTTTATCTTGGGTGGTTTAATCGCTCTTTTCTGGTTAGTTGATACGATAGGTTGGGATCAAATAGTGGCGATCAATTCTAATGTGATATTGGAAAATGGAGAGAAGATTAACAAATTTGAGTGGCTTGATATGACTAGTCCATTTGAAAACTCGATGGTTCAGTATACTTTCTGGGTAGCTATCTTTGCCATGCCGTTTCAAAATTTAGCCGCCTTCGGGACTGACCAACTTAATGCTCAGAGAATGTTCTGTTGTGGCAGTGAGTCAGAGGCACGTAAGGCAATTGTGTGGAGTAGTATTTCACAAGTAATTACACTTCTTATGCTGATGGTCGGTGCAGGACTATTTGCATGGTATGTGGTGCATGACCCAACAGCTCAAGAGGCTGCGATGTTTGCGAAAGACAATAATAATGTATTTCCGACTTGGATCGTTACGGTTCTTCCTACAGGGCTCAAGGGATTGATTATTGCGGGAGCTTTTGCTGCTGCGGTATCTAGTCTAGATTCTATTCTTGCGGCATTATCACAGACGAGTTTGTCTGCGTTCTATGGTAAGAAGTATATGGATGATCACGGGCACGATCCTAAAATGCTAACAAAATCTAAGATGCTTGTTTTAGGATGGGCAGTGATTCTATCAACGGTTTCTATATTGCTGAGTTTAAATCATTCTGAGTCTAGTGATAAAGATCTGATTTATTTGGCCTTTAGAATGGTAGCATACGTTTATGGAGCTTTATTAGGGATTCTAATATTAGCTGTAGGTCCTTGGAGGTCTAGAGCTAGCTATAGAGGGATACTTACGGGAGTGGTTCTATCTATTCTTGTGGCGGCTTGGGCTCTTCCTGACGTTTATACGCTGATCAAGGCTATGGGTATCATGGAAAACCCTGAAGACTTCTTCCATAAGCCTGCGATTAGTTTTGCTTGGTTTTATCCAATCAATACTCTTGTTACTGTTCTTTTTGGCTTGATCATTCCTGGATCAAATAACGAGGATGGAAGAGATCATAGCGAGAGTGTCCTGAAAAGAGGAGAAGGCGTATAAATTCGTAAATGTGAATTGACCAGATCAGTAGAAAACATTATCAACATCGCATATGGAACCACTATACGAAGGGAAAGCAAAGAGACTCTATGCTACGGATGATCCAAATGTACTTCGTATGGAGTATAAGGATGAGGCGACAGCATTTAATGCGGAGAAGAAGGCTGAGTTTGAGAATAAGGGAAGGCTTAATACTGCGATCACTTTAGCTATTTATAAGATGCTAGAGACTAAGGGAGTGGAGACGCATCTTGTGGATGAGATCGATGAGGTTAATCTTCTTGTGAAAACGGTGGATATTTTGTTGGTTGAGGTGATTGTTCGGAATGTTGCTGCGGGTTCCTTTACTAAGCGTGTGGGTGTGGCAGAGGGGACTGAGTTCAAGCAGCCGATTGTTGAGTTTTCCTATAAGTCTGATGAGTTAGGAGATCCTTTGATCAATGATGATTATGCGCGTGAGATGGGTTTGGCAACTCCTGAGGAGTGTGCTGAGTTGAAAGAGAAGGCATTGATCGTGAATGATGTAATGATTGATTTCTTCAAGCGTTGTGGCCTTAAGCTGGTAGATTTCAAGATAGAATTTGGGCGCACTAAAGATGCGGATGCGAAGATTGTCTTAGCGGATGAGATCAGCCCAGATACATGTCGTTTGTGGGATATAGAGACAGGTAAGAAGCTTGATAAAGATCGTTTCCGACAGGATCTAGGGGATGTAATGGAGGCTTATGAAGAGGTTCTGAATCGTGTAGAGAAAGAGATTTCTTAGATGGGGTGAGACTATTTTAAACTAAAAATCCACTGAGGCATTGTCTCAGTGGATTTTTTTGTTTAGGAATTAGAATGTTTTCTAATGGAGTTATTTTTTGGTAGCCCAGTCAGTGACTCTGTTTGCGCTGTCAAATTCCACTGTAGCTGATGTGTAGGGGATGTATGCGATACCTGAACCGTATCCGAAGCCCCCGTATCCGCCGCGATATCCACGTCTGCCGTAACTTCGACCATATCCACCGTATCCACGACCGTATCCACCATAGCCACGACCGTATCCACCGTATCCTCCGAAGCTGTTGGTGTAGATGGGAGTGCTTCTGGTGTAGTTCCATTTTTCAAATGATTTACCTTGTCGGCTACCAGCTGAGTGGCCTGATGGTTTTCCCCAAGCAATGAGGACGGCATCTTTGTGCATGCCTCGTTTGATTTTTCCTTGTTGTGCTAGTTCTTTGTCACTGCTTGAAAGCTTTTCAAAGACTTCAGGGTTCTTTTCAATACGTTTCGCTGGTGAGTTAGATGCACAGCTGTTTACTAGAAGAGCAATAGCTATTGAAAGAGCTGGAAGTATTATTTTTTTCTTCATGATGGTATATTATAGCCTGTATTTAGCTGAACGCAACTAACTGATTTGATAAAATTGGCTAGTTTCGGGTTGATTATTTTGTGAATCCCTTTAACGGAGTGGAGTGAATTTTATTTCTATTTTTCTAAAAGGCTTTGCTATGGGGGCAGCGAATGTGATTCCTGGTGTTTCTGGAGGAACGATTGCATTTGTGACGGGGATCTATGAACGTCTAATCAATGCGATTAAGTCATGTGATGGAGCTGCTCTTAAATTATTATTGGGAGGGAACTTCAAAGGGCTAATTAAACATACGGACGCGGGTTTTTTAGTGTCTCTTATGTTTGGGGTGTTGGTAGCGTTACTAACTTTAGCCCGCGCACTGAAGTATGGATTTGAGTATCATCCAGTTTTAATTTCAGCTTTGTTCTTTGGTTTGATAGCGGCGTCTATTTGGTCTATCTTTAAGATGGTGAATCAGTGGTCTGGAGGAGCTGTTCTTGGATTGTTTATTGGCTGTGGGATAGCGGTTTCTATGGTGTTTCTTCCTCAGGCTCAGGAGAGTCAGAATATGATGTATTTGATGATCTGTGGTGTTGTGGCGATGTGTAGTATGATCATTCCTGGTGTGTCAGGTTCTTTTGTTTTAATTTTGATGGGTAACTATAATCTGATCATGGTAAATTCGCTGACTAATCTTGGAGATGGCAAGTTCAAAGAGGCTCTAACTGTCTTGATTCCTGTGGGTTTGGGTGCGGTGTTAGGTATGATTGTTTTATCTCGTGTGCTGAGTTGGTTATTTAAGAGATTTCACGATATCGCTGTTGCAACGATTACGGGGTTTGTTGCAGGTTCTCTAGTGACGATCTGGCCTTGGAAGAAGCCGATTACTGAGATGTTTGGGGAGAAGGAGAAAATCATAGGGTATACTCGTGAGCTTCCTGCGATTGATGGTCATTTCTTGGTTGCTGTTCTTGTTATTCTTGTTGGTGCGGCTTTGATGGTTGGGATCGAGTTACTTGGTAGAGATAAATCAAAGTCCTAAATTGTAGAATACGTGTTTCCGGCTTGGTCATAAAATAGCTCTATGGTATGGTGTTTTCTTGTTCTGTAGCCAAGTCCTATCTTGGAGTTTGATTCGTTGTCGCATGCGCTTGTGATTGTAGCGGCAGGTTTTCCTGAGCATTCTTTGTCTGAGTAGAGATCGGTGGGGAGGGAGATGCTGTGATTGAATTTGAATCCTACTAGGTGTCGGTTGGTTTTCCCGGCTGATTTCATTCTGGAGATGACTTCCTGACCTGTGTAGCAGCCTTTGGTGTATGAGATGGCTCGCTCTTCTATTCCTGCTTCTGGGGGTAGGATGTTTTCATTTAGCTCGGAGGGCCAAGATGGGATTTTGTTAGATATTCTGAGTTTCTCACCGTTAATTTCTGGGTCTGTTGAAGGTAGCTTTTCTGATGAAGGTAGGAGGTAGTCTCTTCCAGGGCTTCCATAACGGTTGCATTCCCAGTTTGCTAGACTGAGGTCTTCCAGGGAATCTTCTTGAGTTCCAAGTGTGTGGTATAGATTATAGGTGTTTGAGATGTCTTCGATTTCGGCATCATCTGCGATTAAATATTTGTCTAGTCTGGTTAGGAGGCTTTCTTGTTGGGATGGAGATGTGTCTATTAGGAGGTCTCCGTTATACATTCTGATGTAGAAATCACCTTGGATTTTCCCTTTGAAGCTGGCGACGATGGAGTAGAGGGCTAGTTTGTTACTGGCGAGGGTAACATCTTGGCTAACTTGGCCGTTGATGTAGCGGGCGGCGTCATTGCCGCTGACTTTTAGGATGGTTCTATTGGATAGGTCTTGGATCATGTGATTTAGGGTCGTTGTTCTCGAGGATTAGTAGTGATTCGATTTTTTGATAAAGTAAATTCACCTTCGTTCTTACTTGAGTCAATCTTGTATTGGTTTTCTGGGATATTATGTGCCACATTAGCGTTATGAAAAAATGGTTTTTGCGTATCATCATTGTCCTTGTTGTAGTGAGCATTTGTGGGTTCTTCTTTGCTAAGTCCTATATCACTAGAGATTATCTTGTGGCGGAGATCGAGAAGTCTATCAATAGCCGGATTCAAATAGAAGATGTGGATGTGAATTTTTATGGGCTCGGTGGGACTGTAGATCTGAATCATGTGATCATCACTCAGAGAGACAGTAATACAGATAAGAAGATCCCTCATGATCAACGTGAAGCGATAGAGGTAGGGGATATTCAGATGAAGTCAGCGAGCTTTACTCTATCGATATGGGAGATTCTCTCTAAGAAGATCTTGGTTGAGGAAATTCATTTTGATGGAGTGGTTGTGAACGTTACTCTGTTTGAAAATGGTGATAGTAGCATTGAGGAGCTTTTCGCAAAACCAGAAAAGAAAAAGCGATCTAAGGTTAGGAAATTTAATGCGAATGATAATGAGAAGTTTGTTACTACGATTAACGAAATTAGACTCTCTGATTTAGAGGTGAATCTGATCGTTGAGAAAACTCAGTTGGCGGTTAAGGGGAGAGAGTTAGCTATTGATCTGTTAAACATTAACGTGAACCCTAAGCAGTTAGAAACAGTGAATAATGCAAAGGTGAAAATTAGTGGAACTTTTGATCTGCATTCATTGGATACTGATACAGAGTATGGAATGATT
>JALZVD010000089.1 GCA_023300205.1 Akkermansiaceae bacterium
CAATTTGCTAGATTCGGAAAACTCCCTGAAGCTCAAGAATATCTAGATAAAGCAAAAGCCGTCATCGCAGAAATGACAACCACACCAGATAAAGCCAGCTACTTCTCAGCCATGATGAACCTCCTTGAAGCTGACATCACAGCCTCCACAGACCCTGGAAAATCTCTGAAATTCTATATCCAAGCATCAGACGAGCTCGCTAAAGTAGTTACAGCGCTCCCATCAAATACCAAACTCAGAACAGCCTTCATCCAAGCCTGCCTTGATGGAGCCATGCTCAGCGAAGGAGGCAGTAGTGCCGGACAAGCTGAGAAACTCAGAAAACGCGCTTTCGCTAATATCAACACACTACTTACCGATAACCCTAAAATAGAAAAACCCCACTTACTCTACGCTGAAGTAAAAATCCTAGAAGCAGAAGACTCCCTCCGTGAAGGAGAGCAATACAAAGCATCAGAACTACTCAAGCTAGCGAGAACTCACATCACCAAAGGTGGTGGAAGCGTCCTACTCACAGCAGAAGCAGATGGATCCCAAGCCTTCATCCACTGGGATCACGGCGAGCGCACAAAAGCCATGACCATGATTGATAGCGCCATCGCTAAGCTGCTTAAATTCAATGAAGCAGACCCCTCAAACCCCGAAGCCAATTACAGGCTAGCATCACTATATTGGGTCAAGTCATCCATGCAGATAGCTCTTGCTGACTCCATCGCCGATGGACAAAAAGCAGTCCAGTATCTCGTCACACTTGTCCAGCAAGGTGCCGGTAAACGTGAAGCCTCTGCCAGGCGTATGATCGCTATCATCTATGGAGATATTGGCCACCAAGCATACACATCTAATCAAAAAACAGTCGCAAAACAATACTTCATCCAAGCAAAAAAACAATGGGACTACCTCACCAAACATTGGGGCCAGTGCGATGAATACAAAGAAGGTGAACGCTGGTGCCAATGGAGAATCAATAGCCTCTAAATCTTAGGCTCTCCTCTATATTCGAAAAAGATAAAAATAATTTGAAATCCTTCCAATAGATGTCATCTTTCAAAGGATTTCTAGATTAACTCAGATACTATAAACCACTTAAAAAACAACATCATGAAACGAACAACCAAATTACTTACTACACTTGTCGGAATCGCAGCTATTGCAGGAATCGCAAATGGTCAAATGACCAAAGAAGCACAAACTAAAGTTACCCCAGATCAAATCCTCCAAAACCTCATGGAAGGCAATGCTCGTTTCGTTAAAGGAACACTCACCAATATTGACCTCAAAGCAGAACGCGAAGCCGTTACCTCCGGACAGTTCCCTCAAGCTGTCATTCTCTCATGTATTGACTCTAGAGTCCCAGTAGAAATGGTCTTTGATCAAGGCATCGGAGACATCTTCGTTGGGCGTGTAGCCGGAAATGTCGAAAACGTGGATCAGCTAGGTTCTATGGAATTCGCGACTAAACTCGCTGGATCTAAATTAATCATCGTCCTCGGTCACTCCAACTGCGGAGCGGTCAAAGGCGCATGTGACGGCGCCAAAATGGGCAACCTCACAGAACTACTCGCTAAGATCACCCCTGCTGTAGAAGCGGTCAAAGGTCACGAAGCTGAAGGAAGAAATTCTAAAAATGCTAAATTCGTAGCTGAAGTCGTTGAGAAAAATGTCAACATGACAGTAGCAGACATCCGTGAACGTAGCCAAGTCCTCACTGATCTTGAAAAAGAAGGTAAACTAAAGATCGTAGGAGCTATTTATGACCTAGAGACAGGTAAAGTATCTCTAGTCAAGTAGATCTCAGACCTATAAAGACTCATCCTAATGTGTAAAGGTGTATTCGCCTTTACACATTTTTTTGCCTACATTTATCTACATCACATTAGACCCATACTTGACTAACACCTATTCCTTAGAGAAACTAAAAACATGGCAACAACCGTGCAACCACTCATCGACTATCTTCAGCAACTCCAGCGAAAAGGTCAGACACACGTTCACCTAGATGACACCGCACGCAAAGTCTTACGCGAGTTCTTCATGCTAGCTAAAGGCTATAAAAAAATTACCTCAGATACAGAAAACCAACCTACTTCCATTAACCCTGAATCTAAAGAATCACAACACCCCTCACCCCAACAAATCCTCACCACAGGATCAACACCACAAGAACAAATCGCTTCTCTCATCTCCCAAGCCCAGAACTGGCCCGCTGCCAAGACCCTCGGAACTCTCCGTGACAAACTAGTCTTCTCAGGAGGAAACCCATCCGCAGACATCGTCTTCATCAGTGACGCGCCTGGATACTTTGAAGAAACTAAAGGACAACCATTCGCTGGACCTGCAGGTGAAAAACTAGATGGCATTCTCAAAGCCATGGGCCTTGGTAGAGATCAAGTCTACATCACCCACCTCGTCAAATACCGGCCTTCCATGCCTAATCAAACAACAGCTAACCGCAAAGCAAGCCCAGAAGAAATAGAAGCATTTGCCCCATTCCTCAACCAGGAACTTAAAGTAGTAAAACCTAAAGTCATCGTCGCTCTGGGCTCAGTAGTCGCGCAGCACCTACTAGACAGCTCAGCCCCCACAGACCAGCTTCGTGAGAAGTTTCATACCACCTCACTCACTCAGGCCCCCCTCAGAGTCACCTACCACCCCAGTTATCTTCTGCAAAATGAAGCCAACGCTGACAAACGTAAGCTCTGGGAAGACATGCTAGCAATCATGGACAAGCTTGATATGTCTATCACTGAGAAACAACAAAAATTCTTCCTCCCTAAATCTTAACCATGAGTGAAGATAAGGCCCAACCCAATAAACGATTCCTTACCCGCAGAAAATTTATCTACGGTGCCATGGGCCTCGCCCTAACTGATGCATTCTTTATCGAGCCTAACATATCACACATATCTCAAAATAACCTAAAAGTCCCCTTTCTCCCACCTGCCCTAGAAGGCTTAAAAATAGTCCACCTCTCGGACCTACATTATAAACCTGATAAAGACGAAGGCCTACTCTCAACCGTTGTGGAAAAGATAAATAAAATTAATCCTGACCTCATCATCCTCACCGGTGACTACGTCGACCACGACACCTCAGGCATCGATCCCATGCTGAAACAGCTTACCAAGCTTAAATCAAAACACGGCATCCTAGCTTGTATGGGAAATCATGACGGATGGAATGCAAGTGGATTCTACTTCAAAAATGAATTTGAGAAACACGGAATTCAATTTCTCATCAACCAGAACACCACACTCTCAATAAATAACGAAAAACTTCATCTCGCCGCCACCGACTTTATCTGGATGGGAGCCCCTGACCCCATTGCCACTCTGAAGGGCATCCCTAAAGAAGCTCCCCTCATCACCATGGTTCATGAACCAGATTATTTCGACACCATGCTCCAAATTCGTGACCAGCACCTCCAACTCTCAGGTCATACCCACGGTGGACAATGCAGAGTACCATTCATCAGCTATGCTCCCAAGAAAGTAAAATACGGTAAAAAATACATCCATGGTGAATATAAAAAACAAAACAGCTCAGTGTTCGTCACCAAAGGACTAGGTACAACAGGTATCCGAGTAAGGTTCTCCTGCCTACCTGAGATAGCCCTACATACTCTCAAATCATAGCACATAAAAAACGCAACCTTCTCAGAAGCCGCGTCTTGAAATAATTTACGATAAATGGATAACTCTTATCTCAAAGTTCTAGAAACTAGTACGGAATCCAAGCCAGAGAGTCGTTGCATCTGCTTCATCTCAATCCTCATTTTCTAAATCCTCATTCTCAGCACCGATCT
>JALZVD010000090.1 GCA_023300205.1 Akkermansiaceae bacterium
TGGTTTAAGATTTCTCTTTTCATGTCAGCGATGTGGAGTAGTTTGGTGTTATATGAAATTAAAATTTTGTGGAGCAGCAGGAACAACAACTGGGTCTCAGCATCTGTTAGAGGTGAATGGGCAGAAAATTTTGTTAGATTGTGGATTGTATCAGGGGCGAAGAAATGATGCTTATGAGGTGAATTGTTGTTTTCCTTATTTTAAGCCTGAGGAGGTGGATAGTGTGGTTCTGAGTCATGCGCACATTGATCATAGTGGGAATTTGCCGAATCTTACGAAGAGTGGGTTTAAGGGTAATATTTATGCGACTTTTGCTACGCGGGATCTGTGTCAGATCATGCTGGCGGATAGTGCGAGGATACAGGAGAAGGATGTGGAGTGGCTGAATAAGAAGCGCAAGAAGCAGGATCTGCCCCCTGTGGAGCCTCTTTACAAGGAGATGGATGCTGAGTTGTGTCTGAGGCAGTTTGTGAATGTGGGGTATAACAGGCCGATGATGATAGGTAAGGGTGTGACGATGCAGTTTGTGGATGCGGGGCATATTTTAGGTAGTGCTCAGGTGGTGCTAGATATCGATGATGAGTCTGATGGTAAGAAGAAGCGGTTACTTTTCTCTGGTGATGTAGGTAGGGGTGATAATGATATTTTACGTGATCCAGTGGCGGTGAAGGATGTGGATTATGTTCTGATGGAGAGTACTTATGGTGGGCGTGAGCATGAGTTAGGAACGCGAGCGGATGCGAAGATAGCAGCGATTGTAAACCGTGCTTTGGAGCGAGGAGGGAAGATTATTATTCCGGCGTTTGCGGTGGAGCGGACGCAGCAGTTACTTTATGTGTTACATCAGTTGTTTGAGGATGGTTCTATTCCAGATGTTCCTGTTTTTGTGGATAGTCCTTTAGCGGTGAATGCTACTGAGATTTTCCGTTTGCATCCCGAGTGCTTCAATCAAGAGATTTATAATTTCCTCTTTGAGAAGTCTGATCCGTTTGGGTTTGAGGGTCTGACGTTAATCCGTAGTGTGAATGGTTCTAAGGATCTTAACCGACGTAAGGGTCAGGCGATTATTATTTCTGCTTCAGGAATGTGTGAGGCGGGTAGAATTCTGCATCACCTTAAGAATAGTATTGATGATCCGATGAATACGATTTTGTTTGTGGGTTACTGTGCACAGAATACGCTGGGCTGGAAGATCCGTGAGGGTTGGGATGAGGTGAAGATCTTTGGTCAGCCATATCCTCTAAAGGCGCAGGTAGAGATCATGGATTCATTCTCTGGTCATGCTGACCATTCTGAGCTTATTGATTACTTTAATGGGATGAGTGGACCTAAGAAGAAGGTCTGGCTGATTCATGGGGAGCAGAGTAGGAGTGAGACTTTCTGTGAGGCGCTCAGAGAGGTGCATGATGGAGAGGTGAGCGTGGGTGTGCTGGGCGAAGAGGTGGAATTTTAGGTAGAGGGAATCAATGTCTGAGAAAAAGAGAGTGCTGTTTATCTGCACGGGGAATACTTGCCGTAGTCCTATGGCGGAGGGGCTTTTTAGGAAGTTAGTGGCAGAGAGGGCTGAGTATGAGGTTCTTGGATCTGCTGGAGTGGCAGCTTATCCTGGTGATAGGATAAGCGCTGAGACGCTGACTGTTCTAGAGCAGCAGTCTGCGGATGTGGCGATGAGCGATTTCCGAAGCCGTGCAGTGGATAAGGATCTGTTAGAGAGTGCTACTCATGTCTTTGCGATGACTGAGAGCCATCTTGATATGTTGGTGCATGCGTTTCCTGCTTATGCTGAGAGGTGTCACTTGGTGTGTGATTTTATTTCGTTTAATGGTAATGTAGGAGTTGATGTGCCAGATCCTATTGGGCAGGGTCCTAGAGCTTATCAGTCAGTAGCTGAAGTGTTTGAGCATGCTCTTCCTGCTTTGGTGATGTTTATGAACGGGGAGATGGAGGATGAGCTAAGTTAGGGGGCGGTTTTATTCTAAGAGGTCTGGGCGATTGCTCTTTGTGCGTTCTAGTGCTTTGGCTTTTTTCCAGGCTTCAATTTTGGCGTGATTTCCGCTTAGGAGGACTTCTGGGACTTCATGGCCGTTGAAGTTGTTCGGCTTGGTGTATGCTGGGGCTTCAAGGAGATTGGGGTCAGTGAAGGATTCTTCTTGGTGAGAGCGTTCATCACCTAGTGCTCCTGGGAGGAGACGTATAATGGCGTCTGAGACTACGGCTGCGGCTATGGCTCCATTGGTAAGGACGTAATCACCGATGGATATTTCATCGTCGATGAGTTCGTCGATGACGCGGTGATCTACTCCTTCGTAGTGGCCGCAGAGGATGATGAGGTGTTGATTTTTGGCGTAGGTCTGAGCCATTGCTTGCTTGAATGGCTTGCCTTGAGGGGTCATGAGTATGGTAAGGCTATTTTCTGTGGTGAGTTCTTCTATGGCGGCAAAAATGGGTGCTGGCTTGAGTAGCATGCCTTGTCCTCCTCCGCAGAGGTAGTCATCTGTTCTTTGGTGTTTATCGGTGGCCCAGTCTCTGAGGTTGTGGGCATGGACTTCAACGATGCCGGCGGCTTGTGCTCGCTTGATGATGCTCTCGTTCAGGGGGGCGAGGGCTATTTCAGGGAATAGTGTGATGATGTCGATACGCATGCGGATGATTTAGAGTTGGCTTATGGTGATGTTCTACTATGATTTAGGCTATGAAGAAAGTTCTTATCTATACGGATGGTTCATCCCGAGGTAATCCTGGACCTGGGGGTTATGGGGCTTTGTTGTTGAGTGGTGATCTAAAGAAGGAGCTAAGTGGGGGGTATGTAGAGACGACGAATAATAGGATGGAGTTGTTGGCGGTGATCATGGCGTTAGAGTCTCTTAAGGTGCCTTGTTTGGTCGAGGTGGTATCAGACTCTAGATATGTGATCAATGCGATGAATAATGGCTGGATTCATGGTTGGCAGCAGCGGGGGTGGACTAAGGCTGATAAGAAGCCTCTGAAGAACATTGATTTGTGGAAAAGGGTTTATGATGTACTAA
>JALZVD010000091.1 GCA_023300205.1 Akkermansiaceae bacterium
ATGAGCTGATCGAGAGTCGATGAATTCATCTTACCCTTGAGGTTATCGAGGAAAATCACCGGAACCTTTGAGACCACGCAAGAATCAATAAACTTATCCATCTCCTCCTTTGTCCCGCTCTTAGAAATCGGCGCGCGTCCCAGGACAATCGCGCACGCGGCTTTCCCGCAAAGCGATTTTCCTGAGCCCTGCATGTTCGCCTCAAAAATCACCCCTGGCTTTAGCCCTTGGCCGCCGGGCAGGTGGGGAACGTAGAGCATCAGTAGTCCAGAAATCAGCACTGACTTGGAGCGATCATCACTGAAGGGCATCGACCCGAACCATTTTTCAATCCACCGCTTACCCTGGGTCACATCCCAATCCTGATCATACTCGATCCCGCCGGGCACCGTGTAGCTTTGAGTCTCCGCATCATATCCCCACGGCAGCAGCTCCAGCTCCCCCGAGTCACGCACCACTGGCAATCTCACCAAGTGCTCCTGCGCGATCTTGCGCACCGCACGTCGGAATACCGGCTGCACCAATATATCCGACGCATCAGACTTGGTGATCGACTCCAGGAGCGGCGCGGCGGTCTTTGAGTCATATTTACCGTAGACCACCACCCCAGCCTCCTCGATCCATCCACGAAACACCGGACCTGTCATCACCACGCGCTTCCGTTCGTGATCATAGTAGTAAAGCTCATCGTTGATCTGGAAGAGATCATAATGCGGGATCAGCTCGGCAAAGCGCCGCGCCATCTGCGAGATGATCCCCGTATTGTGCACCAATGGCGCATCACCTTCCAGCACTGACCGCAGGGCCACCGGCGGAGGGCCTGATTCAGGATTTTTCTCTCCCATCTAGGCTAAATCCCTCCTTTTTGGCTTGTCGACAATCGGCTCCATCGCCCATTCACCCTTTTCATTCAGCCCGCCCTTTGGCGCGGGATTGAGATAGATGAGCTTCTGCTCTTTCCCCCCGCGCGTGCAGGATGGTAATCGTGTCAGGCGCACCGGAGTCATCGCCCCGGGATCCGCGCCATAGATCGCCAGCATCTTTTTCGCTCCCATCCTTTGCCCCGCGTTCGCGCCGGATGGCACGCCCTTAAGAATCCCATCCATATGAGCCCACGAGGGCGCATAAACACACAGCAACGCATGCCAGCTCCGCCCCCCACTCGAGTAAATCGCGCGGATACAATCCGGCATTTTCGCCAAGAACTTGAGCCAAAGCTCCTCGGGCGCATCATCACTCTCTAAGACCAGATACTTCCACGAGGTCACGCACTCCTTAATCCGGCGGCTCGGCTTACCGTCATTGCGCGGGCTGGGCTCCCACTTCAGGGAGACGGGATTGGAGAGGAACCAAATCCCATCCTTTCCTCCATCGAGCGGCAAGCGGCTCTTCACCGCGCCGATCTCGGGCGTCCGGCCCAAGCGGTAACCACCTTTCCCCACTTCCCACGCGAAGTCGCCGGGGGAGGTGAATTTATCAAAGATGATGGCACGCTCGCCGGGATCAAAGATCGCTTCTAAAAATTCCCCCGGCATCACCCCACGGGGATCTACGGGAGAGCGCTCCATGAACCACTCGGGGGTGACTGGGGCCATCCCCTGCACCGCCGCCTTGAGGCGGGCCTCATCATAGAGCTCGTTCACCGGCTTCTGCTTCGGTGCCTGCGGAGCGGGCGCAATCCCCGTCTTTTTTGCCTCTGAGGTCCGTCGTTGATTTGATTTCTCAAAAAGCTTCGATCGGAAATCATCATTCATCTGCCCCAGCACGCCCTTGCAACCACTGTGGAAACAATACGCCCCGGGAGTCTCTCCCCCCGGACCAAATCCACAATAAATCCGGCAGTCCGCTTTTGCCGACCCCTTAGAATGAAGGTGCGCACCAGGGCAACTCCCCTGATACACTCCATTCCCCAGCGACTCCCAAGACCCCGGGAAAAACTCCCCGAAAAGCTCCTCGGCCTTACCTTGAACCCATTCACCCGCCATTTTACTCGTTCTATTTTGTTAGGATTTAAGAAATCTTCTCATCACTCACGGCTACTACTGGAGCCAAGATCATCGGGAACTCCTGAGCATTCCCCACCGCCTCCGCATAGGGCTTCAGGAGATCGACTCCGCTGCACACCACATCATACGAGACCAGCAGCCAGGCCAGCCCCTCCATGCCACGCTTGCTCACCAGCCCCTTCACCCATTCAATCTCTTCTTCCTCATCCATTTCTTTTTCTGGATTCTGAAATCTGCACACCGCGCACGCGATATGCATGAGATCTCCATCCCTCACAAATGTCTCCACGTAGCTCGGCAGCACCGCAGAAAGAGACCCACCACTCAGCTGCTTGATAATAAGCCGCTTCTCTTCTTTGAGTTTCGCATCCTGCGCTCTTCTAAATTCGATTTCAGCCTCGCGTTCCTTCGCAGCTTCCTTCCCCTCTTGAGAGCTCGATGGCTTCCGGAAAACGGCATCGCTCCCCATCGCTTGCTCGATGTCCGCCGTCTCCAATGGCTCCCACGCATAACACTCCCGCGCCTTGCCCTTAGGCTCCACGGGAGCCGCCAATACCAGCCGCGCTCCATACTTCTCTCCCAGCTCACCCCACGTCGGCCGCTCATCCTCCTCTGGATCTTCAGAACAGATGCACTCAAAATTGAATCTCCACGATGGCTTCTCGCCACTCTCCACATAGTCCGACGTATGAAAACCTAAATCTCGACTCTCCTCATAACTCAGCACCAGCGCGCCTGGATACTTTTTCTCCAGCGCTCCACGTTGGCTTTCCCACGCCTCTTGCTCTGCGGCGGGTTTTACAAATCGATCACGCACATGAGCCACCGCTTTGTCCCTCGAAAGAGGATCTGTCTGGTATTTAGGGTGCACCACCTCCTCCAGCGCGTTCTTTCGCGCGTTCTTATCTTTCAGCTTCAGGATCTCGACCGCCGTGCGCACCGCGATCGTGCCCGCCATCAGCTCCTTCCTCTCTGATTGATTCAGCCCTAGAAGCGAGATCTGCTGGCCCATCCACTCTCGGCTCTTTCCAAAACGCTCCGCAAGCTCCACCACCGAGTAACCGAAAGTCATCAGCTCCGCATAAGCCCCAGCCTCCTCAAAGATATCCAGCTCCTCACGGTCCATATTCTCTACCAAGGCCACCTCATAAGCCTCTTTCTCCGTGATCGTCTCATCCACCATCACCCCGATCTTTCGCCCAGTCGCCTTCGCGGCCCTCAATCTGCGCTCCCCGCACACCACCACGTAATCCGTCGTCAACTCATCATCCCCCTGCCAATCCCGCACCGGCCGCACCGTAATCGGCGACCGCACCCCCAGTCGTTTCACTGACTCATTCATCTCAGCCTCCTTCGCAGGATCAAAGTTTTTACGTGGATTGCGGCACCAGGCACTCACCTCGGTCGCCTCCAAAGTCAGATAAAATCCACCCTCATTCTTCACATCGTCGTTTAAAATATCAGCACTCATGCACCCAGAAAGCCACCGTCCCTCGCGGGATAGGTAGCTGATTTTT
>JALZVD010000092.1 GCA_023300205.1 Akkermansiaceae bacterium
GCGGCCTCGCGTAGATCTCCCGCATCGAAATGATTCAGCGCACGGACCAGCGAACGGGCCGTGAGACTGCCCAGCGGGTTAAACGTCAGCTGGCGCACCTGGCGCAGCACATCGGTATCGGTGAGGAGTGCTTCTCGATTCATAATTTCACGACCTTTCCACCGCGAGCCGTGAAAACGAAACTCAGGACACCTAAGACATCTCGTTTCCTGCTTTGCAGATTGTTTGCATTTCCGCCGCAGCGGAATTTAGAAGAGAGCGCCCCTAAAAAACACGCGAGGCGCTGAGAGGGCGATTTTGGAGCGAGTAAGAAAATCATTAGAGGAGGTAGTTTGAGATGGAGTATGAAAAATCATCGCCGCCATTTCGGGGGATCGCATCGTGTCCAAAGTCTGGCCGCGCCGCATACACCGTCCCGCCGATCAATTCCGCCAACGCCGAGTATCCATCCGCGAGCAAGAGGTGGTTTTCACAATTATCCACGTAGGCATCTTTCTCATCCTTGGCGGATCCGGTGATGAGATGATTCTCCAGAAGCTCCACAATCGGCGGGCTGCCATCTCCCTTGCGCGGCATCCGCATGATGGGATCCATCATCAGCTCGCCATCTTTCGAGCGGATCACATTCTCCGCCGGCGTGAGGAACTCATTCACGGCACGGTTGATCAGCTCGGCGCGGTTGCACTGGATGATGGGATAAAACTTCGTGAACCCAACCTGCGGATCAATCCCCAGTTTCTGGCTAATCCCGCCGCCCTCCGCCTTCGTGAACTGCACCACGGCGGCGCGGAGGTTTTCCCACCGTCCCTTCTCGCCATCCCACACTAGCCCGCCCTCGCGGCCTGCTTGGAACTCGATCCGCTTCGTCTCCGGCTTCTCCATCATGGCGGGCCAGTGGTGATCTTCCGTCAATCCGTGGATCCCGTAAGTGATGGCCCGCGCTTGATCCACCGCAGGGTGAGCATCCACGAAGAGGCAGGAGAGATTCAGCTTGTGGTAGAGCGAGACAGTCCGCGAAACCAACTGCGAGAGCGGGATCTTCTCTGCGAACTTCGCCCGCTTCCGGAACTCATCCTCCACCTCACGGGCAAAGAACCAGCAAGTGTTTCCCGTATCAACACCGCCGAAACGGTGGCACCCAGCGGTAGGCGAGAGGCTCAGATCAAACGGCTCCTCCACCGTCCGCGATCGCGTCATGATCTCGGGCGAGATCGCCTGCGTGCTATTCTTCGGCAGTGCCAAGACATCACAGGCGAAGACCTCCATCGAATCCGGATCCTTCACCGCGTCCTGCCAACGACTCACCGGCTGGCTCAAACTCATCCCCGCGATCGCGACCTGCGAAACACGAATCGAAAACTTTAACTTCTTCGCCCGCTCCGGACGCCGCTCGATGAAGACCGGCTTCTCCATGTCGAATGCCTTCCCCGTCACCGGATCAGCTTGGTAGTAGTGGCCCCGTGGATCCCAGTCAAAGATCTCCACATCATCGCCTTCACCTCGGCGGAAGTCTGCCGTCATGGTATATTGCGGGTCCGTCACAGCGGGCTTGTCCCCCAGCTGCATCCGGCACACTTGCGGCCAGTTCTCCTCGATATTCACCAAGCGCTCTTCACCTGGCACCTTGAACATCTGCACCTCTTGAGTGCCGTCTAAAAATCTTTTATTCTGCCCCTGCGCATGGAGCCGCTGGGTGCCAATCGACATCTCAAAGCGGAGGTCACTCCCAGACATCCGGCCCGTGAGATACTTCGCTTTCTTCTGATCAATGTCATCCTCCTCATCCCTCGTCACCACATCGGCGGAGAAAGTCGTGGGCGTTTTGTTCATCCCGTGAAAGAGACCGAATGCCTTGCGCTTCCCATCCGTCACCATGAAGGCCCCCTTGCGGCTGACCACTTTATCAGTCTTCCCTTTGCGGTCACTCAGTCCTTTTCCAATCTCCATCAGCTCGGGGAGCCAATCGATTTGCGAAAGCACATCCGGCCGGAATTTAGAATCCACCACGCCCTCCACCAGATCACCATCGGGCAGATAGTTACCCCAGTTCATAAACCGACAGGCCGTCACATAAGCGCCAAAGTTCAGCTGTAAAATAGTCTTCCCCCACTGCGCACCGCCACCAATCGACAGCGAGCAATCCGGCACCGGCTCCCCCGTGTGGGAACCTAAGATCCAATCAATCTTATCGACAATGTGCTCGATGACCGGCCGCCCCGCGAACGAGTAAGGCACATACCGCCCGCCCGGCACCTTCACCACCGCATGATCGACCAGAAAATCCTTAAACGATGCCACCTTCGGAACATCCGGCTTCCCCTCGTTTTCAAGGCGATCATCAATCTCATCGATAATCCTGCTCATGATTTCACCAGGGTGTTCTTGAGTTCCACGAAGATCGCCTCCGCCTTTGTATTGCCCTTGATCTCCTCGAACAGAGCATCCAGCCCCTCTTCTAGCTTGCCCTTGAGCGATGACTGGAACTTCTTCTCGTCGAACTCCCGCGCCTTGCGCCGCTCCATCAGAGTCGAGAGTTTCACAAAGGCCGCCACATCGCCCTCCTGCATGCTCTTGTTCGTAAAAATCATCTGGCCCACTGACATCAGAGCCTCCGGAGTCGCGTCCGGATTCGCCGCTAAGTATTGCAGCTTCGCCTCCTCCGCTCTCCGCACCGAGTGAGCAAAGTCCGCCCTCTGTTGATACCAGGATTCCCATTCCGACAACGAGGACACCGACACCGTGAATCCATGACGAAGAGGGATTTCCAGCTGGAGTTCCTGCTGGGAAAATGGCCGCATCGCCCCGGCTGGATCCTCGGCATCCATCGGCACTTGCGGAGTCGTCCGCAGCACCCAGAGTTCTTCCTGGGCTTCTGCCGGGAGATTCTTGAGCTTCGCGTCGCTTCTTGGTTTCTTCGCCATACATTCTAAAAATTCGTGTCAATTCGTGAAGATCTGCGCTTAGGAAATCTCCTCCTTAGCAATCCCTGCCTTCGTAATCCGGTATTCCCGGACCTCCGTATCCTCATTCATCGCAGACCGTAGATAAGCCTTCCCATGGTTCCACTCGATGGCCGCGCGGATCTCCGATAAATCAGCATCCTTCGCCAATCGATCATTCACACCGGAGACGATCATCTCTTCTGTGAAACCATAGCCAGGAGCCATGTTCAGAGTCTCGCGGATCAGTGTTCTAAGTTTTGCGTGCATCGTATTATTAAAATTGTTTCGTCACCGTCTCAGCCGCCGAGACCCGTTCCCGGACCTCATTGAGCTCTTGCCAAATTTTCCCCCGGCCCGCGTGTGAGGAGCTGCCAAACTCATCAATCTTCGCGGATAAATCTTTTCCCACTTCCTTCACTTCCCCGATGATGCGGCGCTCCATCGCAGGGATCTCCCGCTGTAGCTCACACACCTCACCCTCTAATTTTTCAAACTCCCGGCGGGTCGGGAATTGCTCCTCCAGCCTCACCTCTAGCGGAGCCTCCACCTTTACGGACTTCGTGCCTTCGA
>JALZVD010000093.1 GCA_023300205.1 Akkermansiaceae bacterium
CCATCAAAGAACTACTCCTAAAATACAAAACAACTCCTAAAAAATTCCTCAATGAGCTAGAATCCAGCGTTGCTAACCAACCCTCCATTGGCTCCATCTATATCGACATCCTCTCCAACAAACCAGACCAAGCCAGCAAAGACCAAGCCTACACAATCTGCTCCCATCTTCTCACCAGAAACCAAGGAACAGATGCCTACTACAAGCGCGCCATCGCACTAGATAGAAAGTCCGCCGCCACACTAATCGCCTCACTAAGAATATATGACCCCTTCGAGGAACGCCCACTCATCTGGCAAGCAGAAATCGCTCTCGCTGCCGGCAAGATCGACCTAGCAGACAAACTCATACAACAAGCCATCGCACTCGACCCATCAGACGGCGACCACGGAAAATTCACCCGCATGCACTGCTATGACGTCCTAGCCAGAATCTCCACCAAACAAGGCAACACAGAAAAAGCAACATCCCTAAACCAAGTCGTCATCTCCATTCGCCAAGGAGAAGCCGCTGACGACTACCTCTATGCAGGACTCATCCAAGAAGCCACAGACCGCTACAGAAAAGCCCTCGGCCACTTCAATGAAGCCTACTGCCTCCAGTCCCGCCTCGCCAAAACACTAATGGAAGCGGGTAAATTCGATGAAGCAATCCCCCACTTCAAAAAAGCCTTTGAACTCATGCCCGTAAGCTTCGGCCCCAGAGAAAGCCACTGCTTCGGATGCGAAGGACTCTTTGATGACATACGCGTCCAGAACCTAGCCCTCCCCACACTCACAGCATTCCTTGAAAAAGAACCAGAAAACCCCCGCACCCCATATTTACTAGGCCTCCTATTCGAAGAAATGAAAAAAGAGCCAGAAGCCATCTCAGCATACCAAAAAGCCATCCAATTAGACCCACAATACTACAACGCCGCATCTCGACTCCAAAAACTCATCAAAAAAGACCCCAGCAAATTTGCCCAGTCACAAGCACTCAACAAACAACTCTTCGAAATCGCCGCCTACCACAAGAAGCCTGACTACCTGCCTAGCCATCTGCTAAAGACCTACTGGCAAGAAGCTAAGAACTTCCCCCCCTCACCCATAAAGCTAACATCACTTTCTAGCCTAGGCTTTACCAACACAACACTCACTAACAAGCAATACAAAGAAACCCCCTTCAATCAGGAATATTATCAACACAGCTCCACCTCAGAAGACGCAATAGATGGCTGGTCTGCTAAAGAACTCCTCCTCAAAAATAGCTTCATCAATCGCGCCATTGATTAACCCTCATATACTCAACGACCATAGACATAAAAAAATCGCAAATAATCACTGCAAAAATCACACCTTTAGCGTATGGTTATCTGCACAACAACGAACGATGAAGATGAACCCACTCACCAAATCTAACAAATTCAAACTCTCTTTCCCCACCATGAAAAATCAACTAGCCAAGCTAACCGCACTCGCTGCCATCTCACTAAGCGCCGCACTATCCACCACCGCCCAAGCAGCACACCCCGGTGAAGCACTCTACAAAACAAAATGCTTCGCTTGCCACCAAGCCACCGGCCAAGGCATCCCTGCCGTCTTCCCTCCACTAGCAGGATCAGAATGGGTCAACGGACCAGAAGAAAATCTCGTCAGAATCCAACTCCGCGGACTCATGGGACCCATCACCGTCAAAGGCGCACAATACAACAGCGCCATGCCCGGTAACCCCACCATGACAGACCAAGAAATAGCAGACGTCCTCACCTACGTCCGCTCAAACATGACCAACAACGCACCAGCCATCTCAGCAGACACAGTCAAAGCAATCCGCGCCAAAGAAGCAGGAAATGCTAACATGCTCACCGTCAAAGACCTCATTGACCCACTAGCCGCTAAAGCAAATCCTAAACCAGAACCCAAAGCAAAAGCCGCTCCCCAAGCTCAGCCAAACGCAAACGTAAACACTGAAGCTCAAGCCCAGGCAAAAGCAAAAAGACAAGCTCAAGCAAAAGCAAAGAGACAAGCTAAGGCAAAAGCAAAAAAAACACCAAAGCCTCAGCCTCAATCAAAAGCTAAAGCAACACCAGCCCCAACACCAAGCCCAGCCGCAGCAGTCACTACCCCAGTAGCCGCCGCTAGCAGCTCAGACGCAGGACAAACACTCTATCAAGCCAAATGCATCGCATGTCACGGCCCTACAGGTGACGGCATACCAAATGCCTTCCCACCACTAGCCGGCTCTGAGTGGGTCAACGGACCAGCAGAAAACCTCATCAAAATACAACTTCACGGACTAGCAGGCCCCATCGAAGTCAAAGGAAAACTCTACAACGGTATGATGCCTGCAAACGCAGCCATGACAAACCAAGAAATAGCAGACGTCCTCACCTACGTCCGCTCAAACATGGGCAATAACGCACCAGCAATCACCCCAGACATGGTGCAGCCACACAGAGCAGCAGCAAAAGCAAACCCTGCACCTATCACCGCAGCAGACCTCCTAGACCCCACAGCCGTCACCGCCGTCCTCACCGCTGACACAGAACTACAAGGCTTCAAGCCCGCTCAGCACAACAGCTCAGGAAACACCATCTTCTGGATCATCGGACTCACCGGCATCTGCACACTCCCTGCCGCAGCAGGACTCATCAAAAACTAACCCACTGACCTCTCTAACAAATCGGTCGTCTCAGCCATGGCAACACTAAAACTAGCCAAGCTAGACAAGCTCAACGACCGCCCAGAGATCTTCCACACCCTCCAAGGAGAAGGCGCCAGCATCGGCGTCCCATCCGTATTCATTCGCTCATCACTCTGTAACCTCCACTGCACATGGTGTGACACCGACTACACCTGGAACTGGGAAGGCACCCCTTGGAAGCACGAGACAGGCATAAAATACTCCAAAAAAGACTACATCATAGAACTCGAAGCCCTAGAAATCGCAGAACTAGTCGCCAGCTACAAATGTAAAAACATCATCCTCACCGGCGGTGAACCACTCCTCCAGCAGCCCGCCTGGGAAGAACTCATCCACCACCTCAGAAAAAAAGACCCCACCTACAGATTTGAAGTAGAAACCAACGGCACCCAGATCCCATCACAAACCCTAGACCACTCCATTGACCAATGGAATATCTCGCCCAAGCTCTCTAACAGCGGGAACCATGAAAAAATCAGAATTAACCCCGCCGCCCTACAACACTTCGCCAGCAAACAAAATGCCTGGTTTAAATTCGTCATCCAGACCCAAGACGACCTCGCAGAAGTCCAGCAGCTAGAACAAACTCACCACCTCCCAAAACCCAACATCCTCCTCATGCCAGAAGGCAGAACAGAAGCAGCACTCCAGAACAAACGCCTCTGGCTAGCAGACATCTGCCGTGACCAAGGCTACCGCTTCTCAGACCGCCTCCACATCCAGCTCTGGGGCTCCAAACGCGGCGTCTAGTCAGAAGCCACCTCTATAAGCGGGCTCCCCATCAAAGCTATCTCCTCCTTCGCCTCCTTATGGAACGCATCACCAGGCGTATTATACGCCCTCAACTGCCTTAGTGAGCGCCTCAGCTCCGCCTCATCCTCATAAAGAATCCGCTTCTCATTACCATTGATCATGACACCTGCCACGAGAAGCTTCCCCCCTCAAGGATTCCGGTCGCACACCCTATCCACCACCGCATAAGAATAACCTCTCGGATTCATATACTCGCTCACACTCTCATTCACAGGCACCGGACTCACCTCAGAAAAGGAAGAAACACCCCCACAAGAAAACAAAAGAAAACCAAACAGCGGAAGAATAAGAAGAACGTAACATTTCATAACAGAAGACACACAGACATACAAAAACCTACCCCCATCAGTCAATCGTGGAATACAGTAAGCCTCCTCCCAGCCCACTAAATACCAAAATCTCATCAGCCCTATTATCAACAAAACCAACCCATTGACAACCTAACCCAGCATCTTATTCTACTTAGAAGATTTCCTGCGAACTATTAGTAACCCGATTGATCCTAGCCCTAAAAGAAGAGTCGATGACGGTTCAGGAATAAGCACTAATCCAGAAAAACCCGCTGGATCAAAATTGAATTGTGTTGAGAGATTATAAGTCGTATTATCGAAAATGGCACCGCTGAGATCGGTATCGCTGAGATCGGTATCGCTGAGATCGG
>JALZVD010000094.1 GCA_023300205.1 Akkermansiaceae bacterium
GACAACTCCTTCCATGACACCGGCCTCCCCAGCCCAGCAGACAACGGACTCCAACGCATCACCAACAAACCCACAGACCAATTTAAATTCCTCACCCCCAGCCTCCGCAACATCGCCCTCACCGCCCCCTACATGCACGATGGCAGGCTCAAAACCCTACAACAAGTCATCGACCACTACGACCACACCCACGCCAAAACCCCAAACCTAGACCCAAACCTCTCCAAACACGGCAAAGCCGGACTCCAACTCACCCCCCAAGACAAAGCCGACCTAATCGCCTTCCTAAAAACCCTAACAGACCCAAAATTCACCAACCCACCGTGACATCGACCTCCCGGTCGATAAGTCCCCCATCAGCCAAACTCCATCAGCCTTTCGTGTTTTTAATATCTTTCGCAGTCAAAAAAATCATAACCCCTAACTCCCACCTACCAATCAGAAACATTCCACTCCTCCACCAACTCCGCCGGAAAATCATCCAAAAACCGTGAAGGATTCTGGAACACCTCACCACTATAACTCCGTGGATTCATCATCGGATAACTCAAATACAACTGATCCTTAGCCCGAGTCAGAGCCACATAAAACAACCTCCGCTCCTCCTCTAACATCTTATGATCCTCCGTCTCTAGCACCTTCCCATTCGGAAACATCCCATCCGCTAACCAAACCAAAAACACCACCTTCCACTCCAGCCCCTTAGCCTGGTGAATACTAGACAGAGTCACCCCCTTCTGCTCCTCCTTCTTCTTCTGACTACCCTGCTGAGACGGATCCCCATCCACATTACTCATCAGCGATAACTGCGCCAGAAACTCCATCACATCCACATACTGAGTCGCATAATTCTGCAACTGCCCTATATCCTGCTTCCTATTCTCATAATTATCAAAAGCATTCTTCATATACTCCTCATACACACCCTCAAGAATGCTATAAATCATATCCGCTGGCGCCGCATACTTACTCTCATCACCATCAGCCACCACCAGCTCATCCAGCGTATAGCACATCTGCTCCCAGTAAGTCCTAGCCTTAGCCGGAACCTTAAAATCTAACAAAGTCGCAGAAAACGACTGTGGTAACTTCTCACCCCTAGCCGCATCACTCGCCAGCCAAGCCCGCCACAACTTATCCGCACTCGCATCTCCCACACTAGGCAGCATCAGAACCATCCGCTTAAAACTAATCTCATCCCGCCTATTCACCACAAACCGGATATAACTACTCACATCCTTCACATGCGCCTGCTCAAAAAACCTCAACCCAGAAGTAATCTGAAATGGAATCATCCTAGAAGTAAACTCCATCTGCACCTCCATACTCTGATAATGCGCCCTATACAAAACCGCAATCTCCTCCCCCTCTATCCCATCATCCACCAGCTCCTGCACCCGCTGCGCCACAAAATCAGCCTGCGCCCTAGGATCAGATAATGCCAACAAAGCCGGCACCATCTCACCACCCTCCCTAGAAGCCGTTAACTTCTTCGCTATCTGCTCAGTATTCGCAGAAATCGCAGCATTAGATAACTCCAGAATCTCAGGCTGACTCCGGTAATTCGTCTCTATCTTATACGTCACCGCATCCGGATACCGTACATGAAACTTCAAAATATTCTCCATATCAGCACCACGCCAACTATAAATCGACTGCGCATCATCACCCACCACCATCAAATTCTTACTCTTCCCCACCAGCAAATCAACAATCTCACACTGCACCATATTCGTATCCTGATACTCATCCACCAGCACATACCTAAACTTCCGCTGATACAACTCCCGTATCTCCTCATTCTCCTTCAGTAACTTCAGCATCAACACCAACAAATCATCAAAATCCATCGAATTCGTCTCCAGCTTCTTCTTCACATACCCCACATAAATCTTCTCTATCTCATCCTCCCACTCCTGCAAATAATCATACCTATAATACAACACATCCTCCAAACTCTCCTGCGTATTCACCACCAAACTAAAAATACTCAACAACAAATCCGCCTTAGGAAAACGCTTATTCTTCACATCCACAGCAGCCCCCTTAATGATCGGCTTAAGCAACGCCTTCTGATCATCCCTATCCAGAATACTAAAACTCCGGTCAAACCCCAACTCATCCGCATGTCGCCTCAAGATCCGGTTCCCTATCGAGTGAAACGTCCCACCCCAAAGATCAGAAATATCACCAGGTATCAACTCCCTTACCCTCTCAGTCATCTCCTTAGAAGCCTTATTCGTAAACGTCAGCAACAAAATATTCCGAGCCTCCACCCCCTGATCTAACAAATAAGCAACCCTATAAGTAAGCGTCCTAGTCTTCCCAGAACCCGCCCCCGCTATCACCAAAGAAGCCCCCGGATCAGAACTCACCGCCGCATACTGCTGCTCATTAAGTTCCGCCGCATAATCGATCCCAGACTTACTAGGCCCATCCAAACGCTTCTTTATCTGATACTCCCTACCCATCCCCCAAACATGAACTCTCCACAATCAACGAGCAACACTTTTAACCAGAAACAACACATCCCACCATAACCAACCAGCCCTAGAAAAAAACACCTAACCCTCCCACTAACAACAATCTTCATCCTCACTACGAACATCAGACTCTACCACCCTCTCCCTATTCAACTCGGCAAACTCACAAGCATAATCAAAATCAGAAAACTCATAATCCACCAGATCACCCTTAACAGTAGTATCAAAGACTCTAGGCAAAAAAACCTCAACAACAATCCAAGGAGCAATAGCCAAGAGCACCAAGCCACCAACTACAACCTTTCTAGTGAAACCAGACCACTCTGAAAAATGAGGCATAATCAACCAAATAGCAACAATCACAATACCCCACAAAATAACCTCTCTCCCCCATCTCTGAAATCTAAACCTCCCCTTACAACCCACACAAATAGGAACCTCCACACTAGACCATCCAAAAACATGCAACAACGCCACAAAGAAAACCAAAAATACATTAGATCCATTCTGCCCAATCTTAATCTCAGAATCCGGCTTCTCCCCACAAACAATGCACCTATCAGGGAAACAAGGTTTTACACCCCTCGGTAAAGTCACATCTGTAGATAGCCCCATAATAATCAGTTTTTAATTTCTATCAGTAATCAATCACCTCCATTTGATCTGATCAACAAAAATAAACATCTCTGAATACACTTAGTACTAGATACCGCTACCTCAAAATACAGATCAATAACAGCGATCTCTGAAAAAGCAACCCCCATCAAAGAGATGAGAGCAGCCAACTAATGTTGCACCTCAGACTTGATACTAAGCCTCAATTTTTGCCGTTAGAAACTGATATGCCATCAGCGCGCCCATTACTGTTCCAAACGCTCCAGTAGCACACCAAAATACAATGGCCGCCTCATATGAATGAATGAGTCTGAAGCTATTTAGTATCGAAGCTGTAACGCTTCCCAGAACAATTCCCATCGTAACACTTAACCCTATGAGAGATAAATATGCTCCCAAATCTCTAATACCTCCACGAACTAAAAATTCGTAGAGAGACAATTCTCGCTTGTAGACGAGGTAGCTCATAACACGCCAAAATCCATCCAGTTCGCCAAGACGTTCTCTCCGAAAGGACAAGGCGCGCAAACTATAATTGAACACGAATATGCAGATTACTGAGCCTATGACTTTAATGCCGAAGACGCTTACCCAACTGCTGCCAAATGCAATTACTAGAGGATTTGCTTCGTTCGATAAATCTGGTGAAGCGAACCATGTGCTAGCAATATCAAGCGCTGCAGCTAATAGTAATGAGATTCCAATCCATATTGTCCATTTCTTTATCATAGGGAAATTGTATAGCAGAACGTCGAAGTCCACTCGCCGCTGACTCGAATTACAAATCAGCTCTGAAGCAGCGGAACACTTTCAAGCTACAGAAAACTACGGCAAACTCAAGCGCTGTCAGCGGTTGAGTGCGACGCCTTGTTCGCTGTTGCGATTCTGAGTGCGATGCAAATTACCCAAAGGCTGGTCAGAGCAACTCCGATCACCGCGAAATATGCCTCGCTGGAACCCAAAGCGGGAAACCAAAAAACGGCTCCAAGGATATTCAGAATGATACCTAAAGTCAGCATCATAGGTATACTAAATCTATCTCCGATGACAATGACTGATCCAATGGTGTAGATCCCAGCGCAAAGCATATTTAGGAAAAGATCCCGTCCCTCGCCTGGGTTCAAAAATCCCGAAAAAAGCAGAAGAAAACCCGAGAGAACGACTAAGCCAATGGATGCAAACCCAAATGCAATCTTTGCAATCAAAGCAGCGGTGTAGAAGACAGATTGCATTTTTCAGCGAACGTCCAAGCATAGCAACCGCGGTGGTGAGCGAGCATAGACTGTGGTTTAATGGTTATAATTGTGTGAAATCTCTGGAAACAAGCGCCGACCGTGGTTGGCTACTGCGTCTTGTTCTGCATGTTATTGTCGGTGTAAATATTTGTAAAATATAGAGCGCATAAAATCATACCAGTCATAATAAGTGAAAGACTATTAAAAATATCCATCCATCCATTAGAAACGTAAGTTCCACCAAAAGGATAGAAGCCAAATCCTAATAGCACAGTGAATGTATACAAAGCCCTAGAATATGGCTTTAGCATCCAGAGCCATACCCAAGAAAAAGCCATGATCGGGAAAAAAGCTAAGGCAGCAAGCCCTGTTATCAACTCTGTATTTGTGAGATCACGTTCTTCTTCAGATCTGACCCACTCTAAAAGGTGTGAATCTAAGCCAATGTAACTAACACCAAACCACTCAGCCTTGAACGAAATTAGAATTAAGCCTATTTCTAGGGCAATGAGCCAATGTAGATTTTGTTTAGTCATTTTTAGCAGAACGTCCTAGCATAGCCATCCTAGACGGGAGGGCGATGGTGGACTTGTTAGTTGATGGTTTAGTTGTCTAAAAACTGCGGTAACAGGCGCCGTCTGG
>JALZVD010000095.1 GCA_023300205.1 Akkermansiaceae bacterium
CCACCTACGATCCAGATGCAGTTCAGTATTAACGATGGTCCCTATGGAGGTAGAGATGGTAAGCATGTTACGTCACGTGCTATCCGTGACCGTCTGTTCCGTGAGGTGAAGACAAATATCTCTATTGAGGTAAGTGATTCTGAACGAGCTGGTGTGTTCAATGTAGCTGCCCGTGGAGCAATGCAGATTGCAGTTCTGGTGGAGACTATGCGGCGTGAAGGTTTTGAGGTATTGGTTTCACGTCCTAGTGTTATTCTTCAGAAAGATGAGCATGGTAAGCAGCTTGAGCCTTTTGAGACTCTTTATGTAGAGTGTCCTGAGGATGCTCTTGGAGGGGTTATGAAGACTCTAGCTAACCGTAAAGCTCGTGTTGAGAACATGGGTGTGAATGCTCATGGGTCTACTTTAGAGGCTACTGTTTCTACTCGTGGTCTTATTGGTTTTGAGTTTGAGCTCTTAGGTCTTACTAGTGGTCATGGTATCATGTCTCATTTGTTTAAAGAGTATGCGCCATACTGTGGTGATATTACTACGCGTTCTACTGGAACACTTATTTCTATGGCTACGGGAACAGCGATCCAGTATTCACTTCTTCCTTTAGAGGATAGGGGGAAGCTTTTTATTAAGCCTGGAGATGAAGTATATGAAGGTCAGGTCATTGGTGAAAACCCACGTATGGTTGATCTCGCAGTGAATCCGATTAAAGAGAAGGCTCTTACTAACCACAGATCTGCTGGTAAGGATAATACACAAACTCTTGCTCCACCAATAGCTATGAGCTTGGAGCGTGCGATCGAATACATCAATGCTGATGAGCTTGTGGAGGCGACTCCTAGTAACTTGCGTATCCGTAAGCGGATCCTCTGCCCTAATGAGAGAAAGCGTGCGGAGAAGAAGAAAGAGCAGAATTCTTAGAGTTATATAAGGTTTAAAAAAAATCCCCTAATAGTTAATTCTGTTAGGGGATTTTTTTAAAGGTGAGTAGAGGTGAGCTTTACTATAGGTGTTTTTGGACTAGAGCGACGGCATTTTCTACCGTGATGCCGTGCTTGGTTCTTAGTATGTCTACTTTTCCGTGTTCTACAAATTCATCTGGCCAACCGATACGCTCGACCGGGGTTTGGATGGCTGATGTGTGGAGAAGCTCGATGATACTGGAGCCGAATCCGTTCATTAGGACGTGGTCTTCGAAGGTGCAGATGACTTTACATTTCTGAGCATACTCGGTGATGAGCTTGGCATCAAGAGGTTTGATCCAGCGTGGATTGATGAGCGCTACTGAATAACCGAGGGCTTCTAGTTGGGCTTTGGTTTCAACGGCGATTTCAAAGAAGTGACCAAGACCAATGAGGCAGATGTCTGATCCGTCTGCTACGAGTTCAGCGTCACCTATGGTGAGGATTTCTGGGGTTGCTTTAGGCTTGGCACCTATTCCTGCCCCACGCGGGAAGCGAATGCACGAAGGGCCGTCATTGTAAGCGGCCATAGTGTGAAGCATGTCTACGAACTCTTCTTCGTCCTTAGGCTGCATATGAATGAGGCCTGGGACGTGGCGAAGGTAGCCGATGTCAAATAGGCCGTGATGGGTAGGGCCATCATCTCCGCTGAGGCCTGCGCGGTCCATACAGAGACGTACAGGCAGGTTTTGCAGGGCTATGTCATGAATGATCATGTCATAGGCGCGTTGCATGAAGGTGGAGTAGATTGCGAGGAAGGGTTTGTATCCTTCACAGGCGTGTCCGCAGGCAAATAGGGCGGCGTGTTCTTCTGCAATTCCTACGTCAAAGTAGCGCTCGTTGAGCTCTTTTTTGAAGATGTCTAGCTTGGTTCCTCCGGGCATGGCCGCTGTTATTGCGGTGATTTTTTCATCTTTTTTAGCCATGTCTGTGACGGTGCGGCCGAAAATTTCTGAGAATGTAGGGAGTGAGGCAGAGGCAGTGGAACCGTCTTCTTGCTTGTATGGTCCAAGTCCGTGGAATTTTCCAGGGTTGTCAAGGGCGGGGGTGTAGCCTTTACCTTTTTCAGTGATGGCGTGTAGGATGACAGGCTCATCTTGCTCTTTGAGATATTGAAAGGTGTCGATGAGTGAATTTACATCATGACCTTTTACAGGACCGTAGTAACGGATGCCGAAGTTCTCAAAGAGAACGTTCTCCGAAAATAGATTCTTGGCTCCTTGCTCAACTTTATGGGCGAGCTTGCGGATGCCTGATCCGCCGAACTTTTCTAATAAGTCAGCAGATTTCTTTCTAACCGATGAGTAGGTGGGGCTTGTTTGAAGGCTATTGAAGTATCTTGAGATGGCGCCAACGTTTTTATCGATAGACCATTCATTATCGTTGAGAACGATGATGAACTTTTTGGTAGTATCGTTGATATTATTTAGTGCTTCTAGAGTTGCTCCGCATGTGAAGGCTGCATCACCGGCGAAGGCGATGACGTGATTGTCTTTTCCTGCAAGGTCTCTGGCGGATGCCATTCCTAGTGCAGAGGATAGAGCTGTTCCTGCGTGCCCTGCGCCGTAGCAATCGTGTTCAGATTCTGTTCTGAGTAGGAATCCGTTTAGGCCTTCGTAGGTTCTGATGGTGTGAATTTCTGCTGCTCTCCCTGTGAGCATTTTATGAACGTAACCTTGGTGTGAGACATCAAATGTCATTTTGTCGTCTGGGCTGTCAAAGACATAGTGCATGGCTATGCATAGTTCGACGACGCCTAGGTTAGGGCCTAGATGGCCACCTGTGACTGAAAGTCTGGTGATGAGCACTTCACGGATTTCCTCAGCTAGTAACGGCAGGTCAGTGCGGTTGAGCTTTTTGAGGTCATTAGGGGATTTAATCGTCTTTAGGAGACGTGGTAGTTCAGAAGAGTCGGATTTCATCGTCGTCATTGCTAGGTGATTTGGGGGAGGATTCGTTAGTTTGTTCTGCGTTCTCGTTGGCTATTGTTTCTAACCTTTTCTTTGCTGAAGTGAGGAATGTTTCACAGTCTTTGTGTAGTTTGGCACCTCGTTCAAATTTATCAATAAGTACTTGTAGGGGAAGTTGATCTTCTTCCATTGAGACGACGATTTCTTCTAGTTCGGCGACTGCTTCTTCAAAGGTGAATTCTTTCTTGGTAGTTTTTTTTGGCATAGCTATATTAATGCGAGTATTAGATCTGGCTCTTATTCTTCTGAGTTACGAGTGGCTGGATCTATATTAGTATAGAGTAGATAGCTAAAGGAACTAATCCTTAATTGTTCGTCTTCAGACATTGGGACTTTATGGCTGTATCGTCCTTTAGTGGGTGAAATGAGTTCTTGTGTATGAGGAGAGCCTTCTGCATAGCCGACACCATTTTGGTAAAAACCAAGCATGTTGATAGTTAGTGGAGTGAGGTCTCCATATAATCTAAAGTTTAAGTTATCAGTCATCACGGAAGGAGTGAGGTAGATACCGCAAATATTCGCATTGTATTTCTTTGCGATGGTTTCGATTTCTTTTAGCTCTTTTGAACTGGAGGGAATCCATATTGCGGTTCTGTCAGCATACCAAGCAACGGCCCATGGCTGGTCAGTGAAGACAATTTCGTTCTCTTTCACAAACTCTGCAAATATTTGGTTTTGAGTATAAGGTGAATTTCCTGGTACAGTTTTAGGCCCACGAGTCCTAAATTCGTTTTGTAAGTTAATGATCATTGGGCTGGATGTGACTAATATAATCACAATGAATGGGGTGAGACTTATTGCTCCAGGTTGTTGGCTTATTGGTATTCTGGCCCAAAGGATGCTAATTAATGCTAGGGCGAATGCTGACATCATGGGCATGAATAAAATGTGTAGTTGGTTGGGATCTAATGGGGCATCTGAAAGTCCATAAATAGACATGCCAAGTGCTGCAAAGACCCACATAGTTAAAATTGACCATCTGAAGGTGGCTATACTGGTTCTTTTGAAAGGATGAAATAAAGCCAAGAAGAATCCAGTTGCCATAAAGAACCCGCCAATGTGAGAGTGAATTTGGTTCGTTTGTAAGAGAGTCATTTTCACAATTCGAAAGAGGATTTCTTGGACGTTCATTGAAGGTAGATCCATTTGCCTAAAGCTGTAGTCTTGAAAGTTTCCAGAGGCTCCATTGATATAATAGTAGGCGGTTCCCAAGAGTCCGTCGCTATTCTTGGCGTTAAAAATAAGCGGGCCAGCGATGAATATGGCTACTGTAATGGTAACAAATATAGCGGAGATTCCACGAGGTTTGAAATAGCTGATACAGAATAGAATGTATCCGAAGAATATCCAGAGGGTCATCCAGTGAGCTAGAGCTAGTAAACCAAACATGAAGCCAGATAGTATGACTGGGACGATAGGAGAGAGGCCTGCCTCTTGTCTTTGAATCGCCTTCCAGATGAGGTAGCATGCTGCGGAAAAGATACAGAGCATTAGCATCTGAGGGAGTCCAGACTGCGAGAACTTCCAAAAGTGTTCGCTTACAAGCATCAGTATGGCGACTACTGAGGCAATTTTAGTATCAAACATATTCGATATCAGTATGAAGTTAATCCCGATAGCGATCATCAAGAAAAGTATACATGTTCCAGCAATGACACGGTCTAGCCCGTATACATCCTGATTTTTTGACATGGCGTAATTTGCAGGATCATCTCCTCCAAAGGCTTTGATTACGCCAGCGTAGATGAGAACGTTAAGAGGGGAGTGAGTCGTATCGTAGAAATGATACATATCGATCGGCTTGTTTGCTTCTTCTAGTTGTTGGAGAGCAATGGGGCGTATGAATTTAGTGGTGATCCCCTCGTTTTTAGCGATTTGTCTGCCAATCTGTGCTTGGTCCATACCGTATTTTGATGTCAGCCCTCTGAAACTAAACATGATGTAGACGATTGCTAGTCCTATCATGAGAGTGAAGAAAAGGATTCTATAAATCGCGGATTTAGTGTCTATAGAGTTAGATTTTGGTGCTTGCATGGCTTGTGTAGAAATTAAATTTGGTTGAAGTTGTCTAGAGGTCTTTGATTTTACGCTGTAGGGTACGTCTGCTGATGCCTAGGAGCTCGGCGGCGAGAGTGCGATTATCGCTAGAGTGCTCTAGAGCTCTCTGAATGGTTATTTTCTCGAGCGCACTCAAGTTGAAATCAGCGGGTTTCGCAAGACTGTTTTTTGTTTCTGCTTCAAGTATTCTGTCATTAAGGGCGAGAGATTCATTTTTTGTAATGAATGATGGCAGATGCTGAGTTGATATGAATTTTGCGTTACTCATTACGACTCCATGTTCTATGGCTGTTCGGAGCTCTCTGACATTTCCTGGCCAGTTGTAAACTTGCAATAATTTAGCGGCGGTGTCGCTTAGCGATTTTTCTTCACGATTGTTCTCTATCGCGAATTCTTTAAGGAAAGCATTTGCTAACAAAATGATGTCTTCTGAGCGATTTCTGAGGGGGGGCATTTCGATTTTTACGACATTTAATCGGAAGAATAGGTCTTCTCTGAAATTTCCATTGGCAGCCATGGAGTGTAAATTTTTATTGGTGGCTGTTACGACTCTGACATCAACTTTGATGGGTTCATTAGAGCCTACGCGCTCGATGGTTTTTTCACTAAGAACGCGGAGGAGTTTGACTTGTGTGGCTTGATCGATTTCGCCTATTTCATCTAGGAAAATAGTTCCTCCGTTGGCTTGTTCAAATCTGCCGATTCTTTTCTGTGATGCTCCAGTGAATGCTCCTTTTTCGTGGCCGAATAGTTCACTTTCTAGCAGCTGGGAGCTAAGAGCGGCGCAGTTTACAGTGATGAGTTTATTTGGTGGTCTACCGCTCATGGCGTGAATGGCGGCAGCTACAAGTTCTTTGCCTGTGCCGCTTTCTCCTTCTATTAGAACGGTGGCTTTAGTGGGTGCAATCTGAGTAATCATTTGGTGGACTTGAGTCATTGGGAGAGAGCTGCCAATGAGTCGTTCTAGTCCGTGGGGCGATTTTCCAGTTTTTTTTCTTAGTTGTTGGTTTTCTTGTTCTAGCTTGACGATTTTGTTGTCTTGTATGCGTCCACGAAGAGCGCGGTTGATGAGCATTTCTACTTCGTCTAGGTTGAGGGGCTTTGTGACGAAGTGCCATGCTCCTCTACGCATGGCTTCTACGGCTGTGTCTACGCTTCCGTAGGCGGTCATCATGACGGCGATGGGGGGGGCGGATAAGGCGAGAGCTTGGTCGAGTAGGTCCATTCCGTTGTCTGCTCCCATTCTGAGATCTGTGAGCATGAGGTCTACTTTTTCGTTTTTAAGGATATTGATGGCTTCGCGTATGTCGGATGCGACGTAGCAGTCAAAGTTGTCTTCTAGAGCTAGGCGTAGTCCGTCGCGAGTGGGTTTCTCATCATCTACGATAAGAATGACGGCATGATTTTGTTGATTGTGGTCTATCATTCCTCGGTTTCTATATCGATTAGGTTGGTCTTCTCGTCATTTTCTAGCATACGGATGTGTTTCTCTATTCTTGGGAAATAGAGATTTACGGTGGTGCCTTTGTTTTCTTCACTGTCAATTTCCATTTCACCTCCATGTTCGCGAATAATGCGCCGTACGATGAGGAGTCCTAGACCTGATCCTGATTTTTTGGTGGTGCGGAAGGGTTCGAATAGCGCGCCCATGTGCTCTGGGGAGATTCCTTTTCCGTTGTCTGAGATGCTGATGATGATTTCATGGTCTGTGAATTTTGTTTCAATGTTGATCTGGCCCTCTTTGGCTGTGATGGACTGGGCGGCATTACGGATTAAGTTGTAGAGAGCTTGTTGGATTTGGCCTTTATCGAGATTGATGAGAGGTAAGTTTTCAGCGAGTTCTAGGTTTACTTTGATGTCTCGCTCGATGAGTTCTGCTTCTAGGGTTTCTAGGGTATCACGGAGGACGTTGTGGAGTTGTGATTTCTCGCGGAGTGAGTGCTGGGGGCGAAGTGCGTTGAGGAATTGTTTTAAGATGTTGTCGAGCCGCTTTATTTCTTGCTGAGCTGTTCCGAGAAGCTTGCTTAGGTCTTGCTGGTCTTCGGTTTCGAGTTTTTTGATTTTTCTGCCTATTAGTTGGAGGTGGATATCTAATGAGGTGAGGGGGTTTCCAATTTCGTGAGCTACTCCGGCTGCTAGAAAGGTTAGGGCATTTAGTTTTTCGCTTTCGAGGTTTTCTTCATGGGCTTTTTTGCTCTCAGTGATGTCGTGGATAAGCATGACGTAGCCGAGGTGTTCATCTTTATTTTCGACTTGGCTATTGATGGGGGCGAGGTAGAAGTTTAGGAATCTATTTTCGGGGTAGAAGACCTCCATGTCTCTGGTGACTACTCTGTCAGGGTTGGCTAGGGTGCTCCAGTCTAGTCCGCGGATGACCGAGTTTACCTTTTGTCCTACACAGCGGGTGTTATCGACTCCAAGAAGGAGGTGGACAGCGCGGTTAGCGAAGGTGATGTTTCCATCTGGATCTAGAATGAAAACCCCTTCACGTAGTGCTTCAAAGACGCTTTCCATGAAACCTTTCTCGCGCACTAGACGTGAAACTAGGTTCTGCACCTCGCTGGGTGAGAATCTATCTAGTCTGGTGATTAGTTTGTCTAGAAAGCCGTCTTTCATGTCTGCGACATATTGGCACAGTGTGTGGGTTTATGCAATGATGATTCCTTCTTTAAAATGGTTCATAATGAATGTCCTGCCAGCGGACTAGTGATGCTAGTGGGGCAAAGCCGTCATGATGCCAGGTTAGGCTGGGCTTCTGGGAGCTTCCGAGTGGGCAAATTCTTGGAGCTTCTAAAGTGATGTTAGAGCTTAGGAGAGATTTTTCTACGGCTAGGGTGGAGATGAATTCTTTTTCAGGGCCTAGGTCAGAGGGGTCAGTGGGCCATGGTTGGATGGTGATTACTCGATTTAGGACTGAGGGTTTGAGGGTGGGTGAGTTTCTGTATATGGCGGTCCAGTTGGTGTTGCCTTGGCTGTGGGTGATGGCTACATTTTCTGGGTTGTTTGCTGCTTCATAGTTGGTGAGTTCTCTGAGGTTTGAAATGGCGCCACTTTGTGAAATTCCTATTTTTCCGCGTGGGTTTGAGGTTTGGAATTGTTGCATAGCGCGTGCAAGCAGAGGGAGGAATTCTGGGGCGTCTTCCATGACGTAGATGGTGTGTAGAGAGAGGCATCCTTGTTGATTAAAGGTGCATGCGTCTTGCGCTACAAGCATTGCTGCTTCGGGACTAGGGGATTTAATTAGGCCGATGGAGAGTTTGTGTCCGTGTGGGATAAATCTTTGTTTTGGGGAGATGCGTTTTTGGATTTCTAGCATGGTTGCATCAGACCCGATGGCGATGACTGTTCTTGCTGAGTGGAAGGTTTGGTCCTCTAAGTCGGTTACGATTGTTACTTGTTGGGATAGAGGTGTTGGGAGTTGGTCTATCCATTCGGAGATTTCAGGGAGTCCGGAGGATGGTAGTTTTACGAGGTTATGAGCTCCGATGAGTAGGCCTCTGAGTAGGCTTTGTAGTCCGGCATGGGGGGTGTTGCTGCTGAGGATGTGGAGAATGGGGCCGTTGGGGATGGCTTTGGTGGTGTTTTGATTTGGGGATCTGAGGTCATGATTTATAAATTGATCAAGGATTTTGGTGTTACCGAGTTCTAATTTAATCCAATCTAGTAGGTCTTGAGCTGTGAATGCGCCTAGAAATGGTTCTGAGTTAAGTTTATGGCAGTGTTCGGCTAGTAGTTGAGCTCGCTCGGTGGTTGTAGTCATCTTGTAGGGAGTATCTGGTGACGGCGTCAGCTAGCCAAGTAAAAAGAATAAAGGGAGGTGTGGGGGATTAGTAATAGGTGCTTGATTTTAGTTGAGTAGGTTACTTTTTTGATGAAAATGTAAAAATAGGCTTGCAAAAAACATGGGAATCTATAAATCCCGCTTCCTCTATGGCAAGATCAAGTTGGAAAGCGCGCAACGAGCGCAAGAAAAAAACAGTAGCTAAGTATGCACCACTTCGTGCTAAGCTTAAGCAGGAAAAAGATTATATTGGACTCAGTATGCTTCCTCGTGATGCATCACCTACGCGAGTAGTGAACCGCTGCGCATATACAGGACGTCGTCACGGCTTCTTGCGTCGCTTCAAGCTATCACGTATTGCGTTCCGCGAACTGGCTTCACACGGTATGATTCCGGGTGTGACTAAGTCTAGTTGGTAGATTGTGGTTTTCTAGGTCACGTTACTGTGATACAAATTTTTGCGTAAGATGGGATTTATTCTGTCTTACGCTTTCTTATGCCTTTATACGAATACATTTCAGAATGTCCTGATGATCCTGACGCTAGTTGTAGGGTTTGTGTGAAGGGTTTTGAGTTACGTAGACCTGTGGAGCGCCCGCCACTGAAGGTTTGTCCTCTTTGTCGAAATGTGGTGAAGAAGGTGATTAGTCAGGTGAATACGCCTAAGGTGACGAAGCCATTTTCATTGGTTGATGCTAAGAAGGCTGGTTTCACTGTGTTGGAGAAGCGTGATGAGGGTGTGTTTGAGAAGCAGTAGTCTTTTGATGTGATTGAAGTTTTTCTCAGTTTATTGTGGGCTTGGGATTGAGGTGATTATGGTGGTTTTGTTTTTGCTTGAGGATGATGGTTGACACTTTGGAGGCGTTGAAGAACTATTCAGCCGATGTCAGAGGGATTTTCATTTTCTAGTTTAAACGAGGCTCAGAGGGATGCTGTGAATGCGCTACATGGGCCGGTGTTGATCTTGGCTGGTGCTGGGACGGGGAAGACGAGGACTGTGACTTGCCGGATCTCACATATGCTTGAGAAGGGGATCGCTGCGAATAATATTCTGGCGGTAACGTTTACAAATAAGAGTGCGGTGGAGATGCGTGAGAGGGTGAGTGGTATGGTGGATAAGAAGGTTGCGAAGGAGCTAACGGTGTGTACGTTTCACTCGCTGTGTGTGAGGATTTTGAGGGAGGGGATAGAGAAGCTGGGTTATAAGAAAAATTTCACGATTTATGCGGGGAGTGATCAGGTGGGTTTAATGAAGCAGTTGATCGTGCGTAAGGGGGGGAAGGATTTGAATTTGGATGCGATGCAGGTGCTGAGCATGATTTCTAAGAATAAGAATGATGGGTTGGAGCCGGATGATCATGCGGATGAGTTGGTGTCGATCATCGCTAAGGCTTATACTGCTGAGTTGCGGACGCAGAATGCGGTGGATTTTGATGATTTGTTGGTGTTGGCGGAGAGGTTGCTGCGTGAGCATTCAGATGTGCGTGATGTGCTGAGGGATAAGTATAGGTATGTGACTGTGGATGAGTTTCAGGATACGAATGGTTTGCAGATGAAGTTGGTGCAGCAGTTGGTGGGCGCTCCGTATAATATTTGTGTGGTTGGTGATGATGATCAGAGTATTTATGGTTGGCGAGGTGCGGATGTGACGAATATTTTGCAGTTTGAGAGATTTTTTGCTAATCCGAAGGTGATTTTACTGGAGGTGAATTACCGTAGTAGTGCAGCTGTGTTGCATACGGCGAATTCGTTGATTAGGAATAATATTGGTCGACGTGAGAAGGAGCTGAAGCCGTTTCATGCTGGTGGTAAGCAATTACGTTTGATTAGTATGCCTGGTGATGATGAGGAGGCTGAGTTTATCGCTGAGGAGGTGCTGGAGCGTTGTAGGGCTGGAGAGAAGTCTTGGGAGGATTTTGCGGTGTTGTTCAGGACGAATCAGCAGAGTAGGAATCTGGAGGCGGCGATGCGGACTTATGATATTCCTTATAGGGTGGTGGGTGCTCAGAGTTTCTTTGATAAGAAGGAGGTGCGAGATGTGCTGGCTTATTTGCAGATGTTTTATAATCCGATGGGAGATGTTCCTTTGTTGAGGGTGATAAGCGCTCCTCCGAGGGGGATAGGTCAGGGGTCAGTGATGTTGATGACTGAGGTGAGTCGTGAGCGGGATTGTAGTGTTTGGGAGGTGATGCAGGAGGAGGAGGTGTTGGAGCAGTTGAGTGCTAAGGTGCGTGGTTCGGTGAGGGAGTTTACTGAGTTGGTCACGGAGACGCGTGATCGGTTACTGGATACTAGGAGTAAGGAGAATATGGGGGATGTGTTGAAGGATTTTCTGGAGAAGATAGGGTATCAAGAGTGGATGATCCGTGGTTGTAAGACTGATGCTGAGAAGGAGAAGCGTGCGGAGGGGATTCATGATGTGGTTGATTATTTGCGTGATGCGTCACGGCAGGGTAAGACGCTGGAGAAGTTTCTTGATAGGATGGCGCTGCAGGAGAATAAGAATGATGATGACATTGAGAAGCAGAAGGGTGTCTGCTTGATTACGCTGCATGCTTCAAAGGGGTTGGAGTTTCCGATTGTGTATTTGGTGGGGTTGGAGAATGGGATTTTACCGCATAAGCGGAGTCAGGTGGAGGGGACGGTGGATGAGGAGCGTCGATTATTTTATGTGGGGATTACGCGTGCGCAGGATGAGCTGACGATGACGTATTGTAATTATCGAAGTAAGTATGGTGAACGGGTGCATTGTGAGAGTAGTTCGTTTATCAAGGAGTTGGATTTTGCTTTTATTGATGAATCAGATTATGAGGATATTATGGGGGCTGAGGCGACGGAGGAGGAGCAGGAGAGTTTTTTCTCTAGCTTGAAGGATATGTTAGAGGATGATTAGGTTCTGTGAGGGGAGGGTTGAGGCTCGAGATGGATTTTTAAAAAGCAAAATGCTCAGAGAGCGAACTCTCTGAGCATTCTATGTCACTGCCTCCGCAGTATTACTTATCCAATGAAAAAGTTGTTGTTATTTATTAGGAACAAAGAGCTCTGATCCTGCTGCCATTGGCTCGTCAGAAGGGAGGTCTAGTCCGTTAAGGGCATTAAGCACTATGATGGAGGTTCCGTGTTGTTTGGCGAATGCTCCGAATGTCATCTCGCGGCTTACGGGAACGGTTTTTGCTATATTGCTAGACTGTTTGACGTAAGATTCTGTTTTAGCCTTAGGGGCTGGCTTGGGTGCTGTGTGGGCTACTGTCTTCGGCTTAGAAGGGGTGGGTGTTGTCTTTTTGACTACCTTAGGAAGTGGCTTGTATGCGCTACTTGGCTTCTTCGCTTGTGTTGCTTTGCTGGCTTGTGATGAGGTTTTGTTTAGTTTGATGGTTTGGCCGATCTTTAAGGCATTAGGGTTTACGCCTGGATTAGCGGCAGAGAGAGCGGCTAATGTTATGTTGTTCTTCTTGGCGATTCCGTAGAATGTGTCTCCTTTAGCTACTTTGTAAGTTGATCCCTTGGTTGAGATCGTTTGTGTGGTAGAGCTCGTTAGGCTAGCCTTTGGTGCTGGCTTTGCTTTTGGTGTAGTTGCTACTGTTGTGGAGTTTACCTGGGGGATGACTAGCTTTTGGTTGATTGCGATTTGGGATGGTTTGACTTTAGGGTTAGCATTGATGAGTGAGCTTACGCTGACTCCGTGTTTTCTAGAAATGCTACTAAATGTGTCACCCGCTTTCACTGTGTGAGATTTGGAGGATGTGTATGTCTTCTTCACTGTTGATGTGGTAACAGGAAGAGCTACTTTGCCGTTTTTGCGACGCTCAAGATTAAGTAGTGATCTCAGTGAGCTTACTTCTGATTTGAGCTCTTGAATCTGACGTTCTTGCTCGCTTGCGAGCTTAGACATCGTGCTGGTTGTCGTTTGAGCCGATACGGATCCAACTAAGGGAGCTGTAAGTAAGGCAGTTGAGATAAGTAATGTTTTCATAACGATTCTGAAATTATAATAAGTTATTTAATTTGTAAAGATTTAAATTCAAGTTTTCCTAATAAATTTAAATTTTAATTAAAAGAGTTAAGTGTTAGTGAGTATGCTGATATTAGTGGTGTTGATTGAATCTATTAGATGGTAGGTTTTTATATTTTATTCATCTATTTTATTAAAAAAAATGAGGTGTTGAATGGGGGATGATTTTTTTATTGAACGGAGAGGGTTAGAGTGGCTGTGGGGAAGTTTTTGTGGTGTTAGTGGAAATCGTTTTTAAGCTGTCTTTTTCATTGCAAAATAGGGGGTGGAGTGGTTTTTAGGCAGTGACATGTCAGATAAAGAAAGAAAATCATTAGAGGAGCGTCACAATATGAGTGACTTGGATCGTTTGCGTCATAGCTGTGCACATGTTTTAGCAACGGCGATCTTAAGGTTGTGGCCTGATGCTCAGCTTGCGGGTGGTCCTCCAGTGGAGAGTGGCTTTTATTATGACCTGGAGATGGAGCACCGGTTGTCACCAGATGATTTTGCTAAGATAGAGGCTGAGATGAAGAAGGTGGTGAAGGAGAATTCGCCTTTTGAGCGTGTGGTGGTGAGCCGTGAGGAGGCTATGCAATTAGCGAAAAGTGGACGTTTAGGTGGGGTGTCTGAACGAGTTGAGGGGAGTAAATTTAAGATCGATCTGTTAGATAGTATTCCTGAGGGAGAAGAGATTTCAATCTTTAAGAATAATGATTTCTGGGATTTGTGTGCGGGTCCTCATGTGGGGCGTACTGGAAATTGTAAGGCGCATAAGGTGTTGAGTGTGGCTAGTGCCTTTTACAAGGGAGATAAGGACCGTGAGTCATTGCAGCGTGTGTATGGCACATGCTTTAAGAATGTTACGATGCTGAATGATCATCTAGAGAAGCTAGAGGAAGCGAAGAAGCGTGATCATCGCCGTTTAGGTCGTGAGCTTGGTTTATTCCACATTGATGAGATGGTGGGGCAGGGGTTGATTCTTTGGAAACCAAAGGGAGCAATGGTGAGACGTCAGTTACAGGATTTTATCACTGCTGAGTTAGATAAGCAGGGGTATAGCCAGGTGTTTACTCCTCATATTGGGAAGCTGGATCTTTACCGCACTTCTGGGCATTTCCCGTATTACGAGGATAGTCAGTATGCGGCGATTCCTGAGCGTTCTGCTCTGGAGAAGCTTGCGGATGACAATGCTCCTTGTGGTGAGTTAACGAATGGTCTGAAGACTGGAGATATTGAAGGCTATATGCTTAGGCCAATGAATTGTCCTCATCATATTAAGATTTATAGTAGTGAGCACCGTAGTTACCGTGACTTGCCTGTTAGGCTTGCTGAGTTTGGGACAGTGTATCGCTGGGAGCAGTCTGGTGAGTTGGGCGGAATGACACGGGTGCGAGGCTTCACTCAGGATGATGCGCATTTATTCTGTCTGCCTGAGCAGGTGGATGATGAGATTCAGGGTTGTTTGGCTCTGGTTGAGAAGGTTCTAAAGACTTTGGGGATGAATGATTACCGCGTGAGATTATCATTTAGTGATCCTGACTCTGATAAGTATGTGGGTGAACGAGATGTATGGGAAAAGGCAGAGAATTCACTGAAAGAAGCGGTAGAGAAGCTGGGAGCAGATTATACGATTGAGCTGGGTGAGGCTGCCTTTTATGGGCCGAAGATCGACTTCGTGGTGAAGGATGTGATTGGCAGGGATTGGCAGTTAGGAACTGTGCAGCTTGATTTTAATTTGCCTGAGAGATTTGATCTTACTTATGTAGGTAGTGATAATAAGTCTCATCGGCCTGTGATGATTCACCGTGCGCCGTTTGGTTCACTGGAGAGATTTGTGGGTTTATTGATAGAGCATTTCGAGGGTAAGTTCCCTACGTGGCTTGCTCCGGAGCAGGTGAGGGTATTGCCTTTATCTGATAAATTTCTAGAACATGGTGAGGCGGCAGCTAAGAGATTAGCGGATGCGGGAGTGCGGGTGAGCGTGGATAGAGCGGCTGAGAAACTGGGTGCAAAGATTCGACTTGCCAGATTAGCTAGAGTGCCTTACATGTTGGTCATCGGCGGGCAAGAAGCAGAGACAAACTCAGTTTCTGTCCGCCACCTAGAACGACAAGATCTAGGTACTGTAACTCTCGATGAATTTGTTTCTAACATATCAAAAGAAATCAACGACAGATCACTTTAAACGTTCTGCTCCAACGCTGATAATAAGGACGAATATGATGGAGTGAACGATTTGTAACATTTTCCCCAAATTCTCTCATCTGAGAGGAAGCTACACACTGTGGCTATAAGGAGCTCAAAAATAAAAATGAAATTAGGAGGACAAGACCATAGCTAAACCAAAGAAGCCATTCAGAAAGCGTCGCGAGATGACTAGAGTTAACCAGTATATACGCGCGCCGAAAATCCGCGTAGTAATGGATAACGGAGACCAATTAGGAGTGATGAGCTCTCAAGAGGCTCTGCAAAAAGCAAAGTCACTAGGCTTGGACTTAGTTGAGATCACTGCTAAATCTGATCCACCAGTTTGTAAGATTTGTGATTTTGGTAAACATAAATACCAGATGTCAAAGCTGAAGAAGGATAAGACGAAGAGTGCTCCTAAGCTTAAGGAGATCAAGTTCCGAGTTCGTACTGAGGAACATGACTATAATTTAAAGTGTTCACGCATCGAGAAGTTTTTAGATGAGGGTAGCAAGGTGAAAGTAGGTCTGATGTTCCGTGGGCGTGAGAATGCTCACAAAGAGCTAGGAGTAGAAGTGCTCAAGCGTGTGGTAGCAGATATGGTGGGGATGGCTGCGGTAGACCAGCCACCTAGACTTGCTGGCAGAAATGTTAGTATGTTACTGTCACCGTTACCGGAAGATAAGCGCGTCAGGAAGTTTACTGCTCACGATGATGAAGATTACGTGGAGGAAGAATCTGATGAGGATGTAGATGACGAAGCTACAGCTGATGAAGAGGAGTAATCTTCAGTAAAGCGTTACTAGATATTTAAAAAGCCCGCTTGATAAGCGGGCTTTTTTGTTCTTAAAGATAAGAGTTTATGAAGATTACTCTTCGGTTTCTACCTCTGAAGCAGATACAGTTTCTTTGGTATTGAGCTCATCTGTAATTCCATTAGCTCCAAATTTGGCTGAGATGATACGACTGATGCCTGCAGCTGCGTATTTACTGTCTGGGTGGATATTTTCCGCCTTGAGATACCAAGTGAGTGCTTGAGCTGAAGTGGCTGATTCATTCTCATAGCCTTGAGCTTTTGCGATTAGGTTAGCAAATTTGGCGGCTTTACCACTGTAGGATGCTTTGGCTTGTGAGAGTTCAAGATCATTAGGGTGTTCTTTTTGTCTAATGTCGATGATTTCCCAGGCAGCTTCAGCAAAGCCTCGTTCGTCCAGAGTCTCAGCTTCCTTGAGAGCAGCGATGACTGATGATTTTTCTGAGGTGATTTCTGCGAGTAGATTTTTACGAGTTAGGTCTTCTTCTGCTTCAGAAATATTGAATGCGGCGATGAAGCGTGAGAGGTTCTCTTCTTTCATTATTGCAGCCCAAGATTTAGTTTCAACGTAGCGATCAAAGTCTTTTCTTGCTACGAGAAGCATGTCTTCGCTTTCGACCCCGTCATCAATGATTTTATCTAGCAGGTTGTTGATGCTTTCTAGATCTGGGTTTGATGGCCAAGCGGATGTTGACTTGAACATTGCAGTTTTAAAGCGAGCTTCTTCATTGTATCGTTCTTGGGTGTTTCTGGCTCTTTTCATCTGGTAGAGTGATATCTTGGCATCTCTAGCATAACTTTTAGATTCGGTCTTTTTAGCGGCGATGTATGAGGTGGCTTCTGAGGCGTTGTAGTCGCTAGCTTGGCTCTTGAGTCCTTCATTGAGTTCTACGCCTCGTTCTAGGTCTTTTGCTTCAAGTGTTTTGACTAGGTCGTTGGCGTCTTGAACGTATTGTTGGATTTTGGCTTTGTCAGCGTAGTCGATTATTTGTACGGGTGGAAGGAATTCACCGATGGCGAAGGATTCAACGAGTCTCTCAGATGCCGCGTGTATGCGACCACTTAGGATATTGTTGTTGAATGCGCTGACGAGGGTTTCAACTTTACGCATTGCTTCATTGGCTGCAGCATCTAGTCCTGCTACAGTGGGTGTGACGCCAACTCCTTCGGAGAAGAATTTATCAGTATCTGAGCCTTTTTGGAGCTTCATTTTAGTATCTCCATCTTTGTAGATGAGGTTGTAAAACCTAGCGGACATGATGACGTGCTCAAATCTACGCTGAATGAATAGCTGAATCATCATTGCCTGATACTGAATCTTGGATTGAGTAAGGTCAATGGTGCCTGAAATTTCTGTTTTCTTGATGAGGGCGGTGATTTCAAGAAGACGTTTTTGCATCATCAGGTAGTCGATAGAGGTTGATCCTGCTGCTGGTGTTGATTGTGTTTTTCCCTTGCTTCCTCCTTTGCTGCTTGTGCCACGTCCTGCGGGCTGAACATCGAGCTTGCTCTCGATGACTCCCATGTTGTGGACGAGTTTCTTTTGTTCTTTGAGCAGATTTGTAATGTATTCCTTTTTAGATCCGATATGATTTTTAGTGAGTTGAGCTGAATAAATGGCGTTAGCGAGAGATTCGCAGAGGTTGCCATCACCTGGGTATTCAGCAGCTTTAGTGAGTAAGTTATATGCTGATTTGAGTTGTGGTCCATCAGTCTTGTTAGGGGCTAAATAATCTAAGATCTGGCGTAGTGTGGCGCGGTATTCTACAGCTGATTGCGATGAGAGAGTGTCTGTAGCGAGGTAGGCTTCGAACTGCCCGCCGAGGTTGTTGTCCATGAGGCTGTATTTTTTACCTTGGAAATCGATGGTTTTGTTGGTGGGGTCGATCATGGGGATTTCTTGCCCATGAGCGGATGCTTGTTGCATATTATCACGTCTTACGATGGTATCGTTACCACCACTTGGAGTGCCTCCGGCAGCTGTAGCTGGAGCAGAGGGGGGCTTTTGAGCGAATGATGGGGTAATGGTGCTGGATGCTATGATTGCCGCTATGATGGTCTTTTTCATGATGATGGGAAATGGGTTGTCTGGTAATTTACTTGTCCGTATAAGATTTGGCAACTAACCAAGCGTCATTTTTTGCTTTGACTATAAATGTGTATTCTTGCTGGGTGTTGATATTTGGGCCGACAACGTTAGCAGGGATTTCGATAGGGATGGGCTCATTGTTGTAGTTGACTTGAACTACTTGAGTAACACCTTCTTCGTAGAAGAGCTTCTTCACGACTTCTGCTTTGACTTCAAATGTGGAACCACGGACGGATTCTGGAGAGTTGGTGTAGGTTTCGGCGTTGAGGATGGTCGCATTGTTGCTTTTTTCTCTGGTGAGAAGGAAGTATCCCCCCGCTAGTAATGCTATTGCACAGACTGCGCCAATAATGATTGGCATAGGGTTTGAAGATGTTGATTGTTTTTTACGAGTTCTGCGAGCCATATGAATCTTGTTTGTCTTATTAGTGTCTAAGGATGCCTATGCATGAAGTTACACATTATCGGTAATAACCTTAAATGAAAATGCCTTGCTGAGGAAGATTCAGCAAGGCGATAATTTCTAATTATGGTTCTGTCTTCTTATTTAGTGTTCCCACTGGTGGCGTTTAATGCCGATGTATGTTAGTATGAGTCCTAAGATAATCTGAGCTGCCAAGATTGTGATGCAGGTGGATGAGCCCGGATCTATGGGGGTTTGGGTGACGTCTTTGACTGCATCATAGTAACCAGTTTGAAGGTGATCTAAACTGCCAGCCCATGCCCAGTAGGCTGAGATGAATGGTCTGGTGAATTCTCCTACGGTATGAGGTAGGGCAAGGACGGCTCCTGAGAGAGGTAGCTGGAATCCTACAAGATAGATGGAGAGTAGGGAGGCTTTCTCTGCAGTTTTCATCATGGATGAGATGCCGAGGCAGATGAATGTCATGGCTGCATTGATCATGACAAGGAATGTGAAATGGTTCACATAGCTTGTGGATATGGCTCCTTTGAAATTCCATGCTGATTCTACGGCGATCCCCATGATGAGTGACTGGACTAGAATGATGGCTACTAAGAAGGTGATTTTACTGAGGAGATATGCGCTGGGGCTTACACCTCCGAACTTTTCTTTCTCCATGATTTTTCTTTCGCCTGCTATTTCTCTGGCTGCATTATTTGATCCCATTAAGGCGAGGAGAACCATCTGGAACATGATGATTCCTGATACGGCTCCGCCTACTTTGGCTCGGTTAGAGGCAATAGCGTTGAGTTCTTTTAGCCCTGAGATGGAGTAATCTGTTCCTGCGTCAGAGAAGTTTCTTAAGTTCACGTTTCCTTGGTCAGCGAAGAGGATGACGATGAGGGGGAAACAGATCATGATGGCTAGTTGGAGGAAGACTTGGCCTCGGTCACGGAAGAATATTTTCCAGCGACGAGCAAGTAGAGTGCAGAACTGGCTAAAGGCGCCTGGTGTTCTTACGTGCTCTGAGGCTTCCTTTATGATGTCGTTTGAAGGCTGATCAGAGGATTGATCTGTTTTCTTATTTTTGTTTTTACGCTTAGATGTTAAACGAGAGGATGAGTTATCAATGTCATCCCAGTCTTCATCCTCGATCTCAATTGGGGTAGTAGCAGTTTGATCATCATAGGGCGTTTTTTTAGCGGCTACAAGGGGGACGCTTAGCTTGCCGGATTCGATGAGTTTGAGGCGATTTTTTTCAATTTTCTGATAGTAGATGTCTACGTGTTTCTCCCAAGATTTCCTCCATTTGTTAGAGTCTTGTTTGGCTAGACGAGGGTAAATCTCTTCTGTGTCTTCGACTGAGAAGTAGTGAGTTAATCCCGCTGGTGGTCCGTGATAGGCAACTCTGCCTTCGTGGAGGACTAGGATGGAGTCATAGAGTTCTAGGTGTGCGAGTGAGTGGGTGACGGAAATGACGATGCGGCCATCTCTGCGTGATAGGTCATGTAGCCTACGGACTATGTCTCTCTCTGAGCGAGGGTCAAGGCCTGAGGTGACTTCGTCACAGAGGAGTAGAGTGGGGTCTGTTACTAGTTCCATGGCTAGTCCTAGTCTGCGCTTTTGTCCACCAGAGAGGACTTTGACTAGTCTGTCCGCGATGGGGGCGAGTCCGGTTTCTTCTAGGACACGATCGATACGCTGATCGAGATCATCGATGTCGTGAGTCTTTACCCTGAGCTTGGTAACGGCCTCAATGGATTCATCAACGGTAAGTTCATCATAGGCGATAGAGAACTGAGGGACATAGCCGAGTTCTGCTGGATCTAGGTCACCTTCTTGTTCGAGGTCACGTCCGTCCCAGTAGATATAACCTTCTGACATTTCATTGAGTCCGGCGATTGTGTTCAGGAGTGTTGTTTTACCGCATCCAGATGGACCAACAATGGCCATGAAGTGACCTTTTGGGATTTTGAGGTTAACACGGTCGATGAGGTTGAGTGGTTCTCCGTCCTTGTCTATGGTGAAACAAAAGTCTTTTAATTCTAACACGATATTAGGCTATAAGTGGTTTAGGTATTATAGTTACAAAAACGTAATTTTTTTATTTTGGCGAGAAGAAACCTTGAGAGATGTTGGAATCTGGGTAGCTTACTCCCATGTCTCGTAGGCGAAGAAAGAAAACCAACCCTCAAATAGAGGAAAGAGTAGCATCAGGTAGCCGCTTCAAGGGTATATGGTGGAAGTCTTTTTTGGGATTGTTAGTTTTGGTTATCGTGGGTGTTTTGTTTGCTTATAGTAGGGTAGTTGCCTTTCTTCATAGTGATGGATTCAGAGATGGGATTTCCCTAGAGGTGTGTGATGAATTAGGGACGGAGGGAGGTTTTGGTGATTTCGAGTGGGATGGTCTTAGTGCTAAGAATGAGAGTTTTGAGTCAGTTGGTATTGGAGCGATTTCTTCTATTAAAGCGAGAGGTTTGGCTATGGATGTGGAGTTAGATTTTTTTAAGAGAGATAAATTTACGTTGAAGAATGTTTATGTAGGAGCGGTGGATGCTGAGTTGGATATCCGTAGAGAGTTCTTGAAAGTGGAGCGAGAAAAGCAGGAGAAGGGGTTTCTGGAGAGTTTACTACCCGAGGAGGTGGAGCTGCTAGATGCTGAGTTAGGAGAACTAAATGCTGTGGTTCATAGTGACTCTGGCAAATACGAGATTAGTGGTGTGAACCTAAGGGCACAAAAGGATGGGGATTCATACAATGCTTTGCTTAAGGGAGGGATGGTGAATCTTCCGTTTGCCTTTCTGAGCTCAGCAAATCTGGTGAATGGTGAGCTTAGCCAGCTGGATGAGGAGATTTATATTACGGATACACGACTTAAGATTTTTGGTAGTGGTGAGGTAGTGCTGAATGGTGTGGTTGATCTCTCACCGCGAGCGCGTCAGCTTTATGATCTGAAGGTTAAGCTCTCTGGGCTTAGTTGTAAGGATGTGTTCCCTGAGGAATGGCATAGTCATTTGAAAGGTGAAGTGAGAGGTGGGCTGAGGATTAGGCCTCATGAGGGGACTGAGCCTAAAGTTAGTGGGTCACTTGATATATTGAATGGTACTTTGGAGGCACTGCCTGTTTTGAGTAAAATTTCTTACTATCTAGCTGAACCGAGGTTTAGGACGCTTGAGTTTGAGAAGTTTACTTGTAATTTTGAGAAGTTTAGAGATGGGTATGAGCTTAAGCAGATTGTTTTATCTAGTGGTGGTTTACTGAAGATAGAAGGAGATCTGAAGATAGAAGGAGAGAGTCTTAATGGCTTGTTTGACGTGGGTGTTCCCGCTAGTTTTTTATCTAAGATCCCAGGGGCTAAGACGAGTGTGTTTAAGCCGGGTAGGGACCAACTGCTCTGGGCGAAAGTCCGGATAGGTGGGGATTTTGATAATATTACAGAAGATCTCTCTGATCGGTTGATTCATGCGGCCACGGAAGAAATGATTAAACGAGCATTATCGATGGGAAGCGAGGTGCTTAATCCTGAGTCAATAGATAATTTAATTGAGGGAGGAGAGGGGATTAAAGAAAATATCGATGAGATTTTTAAGGGTGATAAAGGGCTGATTGATGGAGGGCTGGATGCGGCAAAAGGTTTACTTGACGGAATTACAGGATCTAACAAAAAAGAAGGTGATGAGGATGACGGGGAGAAGAGAGGTGGGGGTATTCTACCTAAGCTTCCTGTTCCTGATTTACCTAAGATACCAGGGCTGCCGTTTCTGTAGCTGTGAGAATTTTCAACTAATTAATTTTTAATCAATCATATTTAATGGATATAGCAGTAGGGCAACGATGGGTCAGTGACTCGGAGCCAGAGATGGGACTGGGAATGGTGCTAAGCATCGAAGACGGAGTGGTGGATATTTTATTCCCTGCTGTGGAGCAGAGGAGAATGTATGCTGTAGCTACTGCGCCTCTGAGGCGCGTGGTGTTTGGTGTGGGTGATACAGTGCTGACGCATGATGATCAAGAGCTAGAGGTGAAGGAGGTGAGGCAGGAAGGCGATGTGGTTGTGTATGTGACTGCAGGCCGTGAATTGGAAGAGGGGGAGTTGAGTGATAGTATGTCACTTAATAAGCCGCATGATCGCTTGTTAGGCGGTGCGGTGGATGAGGATAGGAATTTTCGTTTAAGGGTAGAGTCTTTGTATAGGAATAGTCAGATTAAGGGGAGTATACTGAGAGGGTTTATGGGGGCACGTGCGGATCTGATCCCGCATCAGATGTCGATCGTGAGTGAGGTTTCAAAGCGTGTGCGTCCTAGGGTGCTACTAGCTGATGAGGTGGGATTAGGTAAGACTATTGAGGCGTGTATGATCATGCATAGGTTGCATCTAACAGGTCGTGCAGATCGAGTGTTGATTGTTCTTCCTGAGAGTTTGGTTCATCAGTGGTTTGTAGAGTTACTACGTAGATTTAATCTGATGTTCAGTCTGTTTGATGAAGATCGTTGTAAGGCTATTGAGGAACATAATAAGGTGAATCCATTTCTTGATAGTCAGTTAGTGATCACGAGTATTGATTTTCTAACAGGTGATTCTAAGCGGGCTGAGCAGGTTCTTGAGGCTGGTTGGGATATGTTGATTGTGGATGAGGCGCATCACTTGGAGTGGAGTGAGTCTGAGATTAGTGGTGAGTATGCTCTTGTGGATAAAATGGCGGAACAGACTGAGGCGGTTTTACTGTTGACGGCAACTCCGCAGCAGCTTGGTCCTGAAGGGCATTTTGCTCGTTTGAGATTACTGGATAGTGATCGGTTCTCTGATCTGAATGCTTATCTTAGGGAGAGCGAAGATTATGAGCCGATTGCGAAGTTGCTTACTAAACTTAGCAAGGGAGAGTTACCTACTACGGCGGAGGTGAAGAAATTTAGTAAGCAATCACAGCGTGTGAAGGATGGGATGTCTGCTCTGACAGGAGGAGACGAGGAGGTGAGGAATCAGTTGATTGAAGATTTATTAGATGGGTTTGGTCCTGGGCGAGTGATGTATAGAAATACTAGGGATTATCTTTCTGGATTCCCTGATAGAAAAGCGCATTTGGTGGAGGTGGAAAATGGTGGTAAGGTGAAGTGGTTAGCAGGTTTAGTCAAAGATCTAGGTCTGGGTGAGGAGGGTGAGAAGGTGCTACTCATCGTGAAGACGCGTGCTGACGCGGAGCGAATATCTCAGGAGTTACAGCAGGAAATTAATGTTGATGTGGCTTTGTTTCACGAGGATTTGACTTTGTTGCAGCGAGATAGGAATGCGGCATATTTCTCAGATGAGGAGGGTGCGCAGGTGCTACTTTGTAGTGAGATAGGAAGTGAGGGTAGGAATTTTCAGTTTGCGCATCATTTGGTGTTGTATGATTTACCAGAAGATCCGGAGTTGTTAGAGCAGAGGATAGGGAGATTGGACCGCATAGGGCAGAGTGAGGATATTAACATCCACGTGCCTTATGAGGCGGGTTCTGATGGTGAGGTTTTAGCGCGATGGTATCATGAAGGACTGGATGCCTTTGAGCATAATGTGCATGGAGCAACTGAGGTGTACCGTGAATGTAGCGAGATGTTAGAGTTACTGAAAATGATGTTTAGTGAAGAGGGAGTGGATGATTTGATTCAGTTTTCTCGGAAACAGATGCAGGATGTGAAGAAGAAGTTGATGAGTGGTCAGGAGAAGCTGTTGGCGTTGAATTCATATCGGATTAAAGATTCTCAGAAGATGATCGACCGGATAGAGGCTGTTGATGGTGATCCTGGCTTTAAGAAATTCACGTTGAAACTGCTGGATCACTTAGGTGTGGGGATTGAGGATATGGATGAGCGGAGTTATTTACTGACTGTGAGCCATATGAAGACTGACCTGGCAGCGGATATTCCAGATGAGGGCTTGCCTATTACGTTTGACCGAAGGTATGCGCTGAGTCGTGAGGATGTGAGATTTATGAGTATGGATCATCCGTTGTTGCGTAGTGCATTGGATGTGATGCTGGCGGGAGAATCTGGTAATGCTAGCTATGGCGTCTGGGAAGGTAGTGGAGAAAAGGGAGTGTATCTCGAGGCTTATTATGTGGTGGAGGTGATAGCTCCTAGGTCGCTGAATGTGGATCGATTTTTATCAGCTAAGCCTCTGAGGGTGGCTGTGAATCATCTGCTTGCTGATGCTAGTGAGGATGTGGGTCTTCGTAAAGTAAGGCTGCGTGAAGGTAATCTGCGGAAGTTATTAGGTAATGAGATGCTGAAGCATAAGTTATTACCTGCGATGACGGAGAAGTGTGAGAAGCTAGCTGAGGCGAAGATGAATATTATTGTTGAAGAGGGTGTGGTGAGGGTGCAGGAAATTATGGGGGCTGAGTTGAGCCGTCTAGAGGACTTGGCTGAAATCAATACTGCTGTGAGCGCTAAAGAGATCGATAAACTTAAATCTCAGATAGAAGATTTGCAGTTAGCTGTGAAGTCAGCTAGGGTGAGGCTGGATAGCTTGAAGTTGGTATGGAGGAACTAGATGTTATCTGATTTGGATTTTTCTTTTATCGGTTTCAGGTGGATTTTCGTTATGAAAAGTTGGAGATTGGATATGGGTCTGGTGTTTTTTGAGTTACTGAGAATAATAAGGATTGCAGAGTATTAGAATCAGGCTTCTAGTGTGTATAGATGTTTACACATAAGAATCCATTTATTTACGCATTTGCAGTTGTTGTGGCGTTGTCTAGTTCAGCTGTGCAAGGGCAGAAGAAAAGGCAATCTCAAAGGAAAACTGCTTATTCAGTGGAAGAGCAGTTATCTAAGTTTAAGGTGCCTGAAGGCTTTGTTGTGGAGCTCGTGGCTTCTGAAGAAAATGGACTGATTAATCCGATTGATTTGACCTTTGATGATGCAGGTCGCTTGTGGACACAGACTGCACGCATGTATCCACTGGATCCTGTAGCAGGCATTCGTTTTCATCAGGCGCTGGAGATGATGAAGGATCCTGACTTGGATAAGAAATTTCCTAAGGTGGCTGAGATTCAGAAGCTTTATAAACTGGAGAAGCGTGGTGAAGACCAGATTCTGATTCTCGATGATCCGACAGAGCGAAGTAGAGGATCGCTTAAGGTATGGGCAGATGGTCTGGCGATTCCTCAGAGTATTTACCCTTATAAGAATGGGTGTTTTGTGGCGCATGGTTCTGAGTTTTTCTTTTTAGAGGATACTAATGATGATGGTAAGCAGGATAAGGTAGAGAGCGTGATGAGTGGTTTCGGTTTTTTTGATACTCATACGATGGCTCACTCTATCGTTAGAGGACCTGGTGGGTATCTTTATTTTACACATGGGGCGCTTAATTCTGGTAAGGTGAAAGTTACTAAAACAGGTCAGGAGTTAGAGGTGATATATGCTAAGAATCTGCGAGCTAAGATAGATGGGACGAAGCTTGAGATCATCGGGACTGCTAGAGATAATGTTTGGGGATATCAAGTGCGTTCCGACGGTCAGTGGTATTCTACTTCTGCTAATGATAACGGATTATCGGTTTTGCCGACTGAAGAGCAAACAGGTATCGATGGGATTGGTGGTGATTCGATTCGTGATTATCAGCCAATGATTAAAGGTGTGCATAAGTTCCGGGTTGGAGGTACGGGTATTTCAGGTTTGGCATTTTCTGAAGATGGCGAGTATGGCTATCCTTCAGATTGGGAGAATGTGGCCTTTCTTGCGAACCCGATCACGAATGGGATCAGTGCTGTTAAGATAGAGCGTCTGCCATCAGGAGAGATTAAGGCTAAGCTTTTACCTGAATTCTTAACGTGTGATGATGACTGGTTTAGGCCAGTAAATATTGAGTTTGGTCCAGATGGGTGTCTGTATATTGCAGACTGGTATAATAAAGTGGTTTCTCATAATGAGATTAGCACCAATCACCCGGATAGAGATCGTAAGCATGGTCGTATTTGGAGAATCCGTCATAAGGATCAGAAAACTTTTGAAATTCCTAATCTAGTGAAGGTTGCAAACAGTGAGCTGCTGAAGCATTTAGATGGTAGAACACTTTGGGAAAAACGAGCAGCTTGGCAACAGATTGTGGATCGTCAGGCTGTGGAGCTTGCGCCGGCGTTAAAGAAAATGGCCTTGGATACTTCGGTTACTAAGAGTGTTAGAATTCTAGCTGTTTGGAGTCTTGAGGGATTGAATCAGTATGATGAATCAGTCTTAAAGCAACTTATTGCTGATCAAGATGGAGATGTAGTTAGAGAGGCGATACGGACGTTGTCAAATTCTAGCTTATCTGCTGCGATGGTGGCTGAACTTATTGGGGGTAATATTGAGTCTGAGAATGCTATGGTTAGGTCACAGAGTATCAGAACACTTGAGGAGATAGGGAAAGCTGATGAGAATACGATTGATCTGCTTGTTAGGTCGTGTAAGCCAGCTTCTTCTGGGGGAATTGTATTTGGAGGTCCTTATGAGCGTAATTTTGAAAGGTTTTTAGCACGTAAGGCTCTAGAGATCTATCCTGATGAGCTCACTCAGTATTTATCTACTTCAGAGGCTAGTCTGCAACCTGCAGAAAATATTCTTTGGGCCATTCAGGCTCTGCCTGAGGAACTCAGAGTTGATTTTTTAGTGAAGGTGTGGGGGCAAGCAACGGAAGGTGAGATTGATAAGGATACTTTTATTGCGGTGAGTAAAATGCTGAATAACCCTAAGGTACTTGAAGTGGTTAAAAAAACATTCACGGAGAGAGCTGCGGCGTTACTTCCGATGGCTATTGAGAATCAGTCCATGGTGGATGGTCCTGCTATATCTCAGTTTTATCAAATGCAAATCGCGGAGATGTTCCATTCTGGTGATGCAGAGAAGCAAGGTAAGGCACTTGATCTGGTAAATGATTTAAGAGCGCCTCAACATGGAAGAGAGATAGCTCAGATTCTAAGTTCTAAAAGTCAATCTAGCTTACACAAGCAGGCTATTCATGCACTAGCTCACAGCAAAGGTAATCATGCTGCTATCTATAATGCGGTGGCAAGTGATGTTGGCTATAGCTTTGATCTTAGGGTTGATGCAGTCGCGGGCCTTTGTGTCAGTGATCCTAAGGGTGCAGGGGCGGTTGTTACTAAGATAGTGGCTACTCTGGATGATGCTAGGAAGGCTGAGCTTGTGAGGAGACTCAGCTATAGCAAAGAAGGGAATACTGTTCTGTTTGCGTTATTAGATAAAAAGAAGATCAATGTTAACCATTGGGATTTCCCTTCTTGCGATAGAGCGATAAAGTTCTTCAGAAGGAAGAAGCTAGCTAAAACTATCTATGCTCAATTAGTAAAGAGAGAGGCAGCTGAAAGGGAAGCGATGGAAGAAAGAACGGAGCATTATGTGAAGGCTGTGGGTAAGCTGAAAGGTAATGCGGATGTAGGGATGGCATTGTTTGGCTCATGTATGGGGTGTCATATGGTAGGTGGTGAGGGGCAGAAGATAGCTCCTCCACTCGATGGATCTGCAGCAAGGGATGTGGAGCATTTGCTGACTGCAATTGTGAATCCAGACGCGGCAATGGAATCTGCTTTTGGTCTTTATTATGCGGTAAGAAAAGATGGCTTTGCTGTAGAAGGTTACTTGGTTAAGAGTGATGAAAATGGGATTGTGATTGCTACTCAAGGTGGACAGGAAACCTTTATCGCTAAATCTGCTCTGATCAATCACGGCAGTGTGAGTGGTCGGTCATTTATGCCACGTAGTTTCGGGTCACTTCCTGACCAAACAATGGCTGATCTGCTGGCTTATATTAAGACATTGAAATAGTAGCATTGCGGTCTTGAACTGCTTATTATAATTTATTGAGTGCGGTGAGAACTCGAATCATTACGATAGGCGTCTATTGGTGGCTATGTTGTTTATTAGGTTGGTCTTAATGAAGAATTTTTCTGGTTTATCCTGATGAGTTTGTTATTTTTCAGGTAATCATAATGTCTAATAATCGACTCAACTATATACTTGGAATAGAAGGTGGCGCAACGCGGACCTCTGTTATTCTTGCAGACTCTGATGATAAGGTGATCACGCAGTTTACTGCTGGACCTTGTAATGTAAGGTTAATGTCGCAGAATGATCTGGAGGCGCATTTACGATCGATACGTGAACGGTTGCCGCGAGTTCCAGATGCGATAGGGATAGGTTTGGCAGGGGTAAGGCAGCAGGCAGATTTAGAGACTTTGGTTGCGAAGTTAGGTAGAGTTTGGCCTGGGGTTCCTTGTACACCGTCTGATGATTTGATGACGGCAATGGAGACGGAGGTGTGGCCTGAGGATTGTCCTACTCAAATATTGGTTTTGTCTGGTACGGGGTCATGTTTTCTGGGGAGAACACGGGATGGTCAGGAATTGAAAATTGGCGGGATGGGGCATGTTTTAGGAGACCGCGCGTCTGCTTGTGATATTGCGCAGACTGCATTACGGGAGGTGATGGCTCATTATGATAATGAGGAGGTTTGGTCTGCATTGGGGGTGGGTATTTTGGCTCAGTTGCAGTTAAATGAACCTGAGGGATTGATTGACTGGTCATTGGAGGCGACTAAAACGGAGTTAGCGTCTGTGGCGAAAACGGTATTTGATACTGCGCGTGAGGATAAAGATCCTATTTCGCTGGAGGTTTTAGAGGAGGCTGCGGAGGTGCTGGCTAAGGATGCGGTTGCTACGGCGCGGAGGTTAGATCTTTCACGTACTAGTGTGGTGCAGTTTCTTTATAATGGTGGTGTTTTGTTAAAGAATCCTGAATTTCGCTCAGAGGTTGATCGTTTGATTTTGATGGATTTTCCGAATGCTGTGCTGACGCCGCTTAGTAGGGCTAGTACTTGGGGGGCTGTGGAGCTGGGGCGTAAGGCTCTGGAGAGCGGGGGGTATTGTAATATTGT